>ONEJ01000025.1 GCA_900316805.1 uncultured Lachnospiraceae bacterium | reverse complement strand
TGCTGAACCTTATGAGGATGATTATGTTAATAATGATACTCAAGAAATTTCAGAGATAGACAAGCAGGAAGAACAAGAGAATCACAACGAATTTGAAATCAAGCGTGGAGCCGAAGCTATTGCACTAATGGGAACAGTTGCAGTTACAGTAAATGAATTGATTGCTAATAGTAAACTTTCTGCATCAGCAGGATGTAAGTCAGGATGTAAGGGTGGCTGTAAAGGTTGCCGCGGCTGTGATTCAAGTTGTGATGGATGTAAAGGTTGTGGTGGAGCCTGCAGTAACAACTGTTCCGGCTGTAAAGGTGGTTGTCAAGGATGTAAAGGTTGTGGCAATAAATGTTCAGGTTCTTGCACAGGTTGTTCCAACTGTACAGCGGTTTGTGAAGGTGGACATAAAGGTGGCTGTAGAAAATGTGATGGTACATGTGATGCAGCTTGTGCCTATTGCGATGGTCATTGTGGACATAGTTGCACAGGTGAGTGTACGACCGGCTGTAAAGGTTCATGCAGAGGAGATTGTAAAACTAGTTGTACTGGAGACTGCAAGGGTAAATGTACAGATGACTGTACAGGCTGTACAGGCGATTGTGAGGGCAAATGCAAAGGTTGTGGAAGTGGATGCAAAACAGATTGTACAGGAACATGTTCAGGTAGTTGCACATCATGTGGAGGACAATGTGTCAGCAGTTGTTTAGGCGGTTGTAGCAGCGGATGTAATACAAGCTGCTCAGGTGGTTGTAATACTTCTTGCAGTGGTGAATGTTCAGGCTATTGTGGTGGTAGTTGTAGCAGCTATTGTGGTGGGTCCTGCAGTGGTTCCTGTGGCTCTTGTGATAGCGGTTGTTACAGTTCGTGTAAAGGTGGTTGCTACGGAGATTGTACAGGTGGTTGTAATACTTCTTGTACAGGCGGCTGTAATGCAAGTTGTGACACCGGTTGTAATACAACCTGCTCTGGTAGTTGTGGAGCTGGTTGTGAATCAAATTGTGAATCAACATGTAAAGATTTATGTGAAACCTCATGTACAGGTTGTAACACAACATGTAATACAAGTAGTGAAGCAGAGATTGGAAGTTGTGATGGCAATTGTAAAGGTGCTTGTAATACGACCTGTACAACCACTTGTGGGGCAGATTGTTCAGGGGCATGTACCACAGGATGTAAAGAATCATGCACAGGCGAATGCACAGGAACATGTCAGGGTAGCTGTACAGGCAGTTGTCTAGGTTCATGTGCAAATGGTTGTAAAAATGACTGTAAAGGCAATTGTTTAGCAGCTTGCACCGGCACCTGTATCGGTGGTTGCACAGGTTCATGTAAGATGACAGCAAAGAATACGCCGAGTACACCTGGAGGAAATAGTGGAACAGGTACAGAGCCAGGGGAACAGCCATCCAGCACTAATAAAGACAGAATACATACAGTAATTGTTAATTAGCATAAAGGAATCATTTATTGGAATAAGAACTGATACCCAAACAAAAACGGGTATCAGTTCTTTATTTTTGTGCAGATAGGTTTATCTAATACGCAGGAAAAGCCCTTAGTTAGGCAGAGTTGAAAATGAATAAAAAGTATGAAAATATGTATAATATACATTTTCAAACCGGAACTATGCATTAAGAACACTTTTCTGAAAAGGGAGTTGCGTTTTAAGAACTTCATAAAGTGTTATCTCCTGTTGTATAATAGAACGAATATCCTGAATCGAAACACCTAGTGTTCGCAGATATGCTATCTTCTTAATTTTATCCGCATCTTTTTGGGAATAATCTTTATATCCATTGTTGATATTCTTTACTGGCTCTATAAGTTTTTCCTTCTCATAAAATCGAATATTAGAACGCCCCAATCCAGTTTTTTGTTCCACATCTTTGATAGTCATAAGAAACCACTCCTTTTCTTATATGTTTTCACAAAAAGGATAAACCATAAACCTTGTTTACAGTCAAGTAATTTCTCTGTACTTTCTTCAAAAAACAACTGAAACCACAAATTTTACTTCCTAATTGTACCACGCACACTTCTTACATTCCGCTTATATTTTTCTAAATATTTAATAAAAGGCGGACAGCCATTACATAGCAATCTGCCCCATAAAATCACCACATTTCCAAATTATCTACCGCATCCTCCCATGCCTCAAGCAGACGTTCCATGGAAAATGCAGCATTGGCGGGGCTGGTGGAGGGTAATTTGATGATATCTCTTTGGCAGTCCGGGTAGCAGTAGCGCATGTATAGTTCATATGCTTTACCCCCATTGGCATAAATTTGTCGGATCGGAGCGTGGTCAAGAATCTGTTTCATATCGTTTGGAATTACATTTTTGATGGAGCTGTCGCTGGAACCGATAATATCGCATTTTGCGATCACATCCCAGAGAGCTATTTTGTGATGATACAATAGATTCTTCTTTTCTTCTATGGTCTGAGGAATATCTTCTTGGCATAATGCCGCCACCAGCTTCCAGAAGCGATTCTGGGGATGCCCATAGTAAAAATGGTTTTCCCGCGATTTCACAGATGGAAGGGATCCCAAAATGAGAATCTCTGACTGTGCATCAAACACCGGTTCAAAATTATGTTCAATTGTCTGGTATTCTGCCATGGTCTTCCTTTCTTAACCAAATCGGTAAAAGTTTCGGTCATTGAGATTATAACACAATGCTGCATTTCCTTGAAGGAATAATTTTAATTACACACACGAACGTTACGTTGAAAGTGCCACTTTTGCGTGGTATGATAAAACAAAATCTGAGGAAAGGCGTAAATCAATGATGTTATTTGTAAACTATCCTAAGTGCGGCACCTGCCAGAAGGCACGGAAGTTTTTAGAGGAAAAGGGAATTGCTTTCGAGGATCGCAATATCAAGGAGCAGAATCCTACAACGGAGGAACTGAAGGCGTGGATCGAAAAAAGCGGTCTGCCAATTAAGAAATTTTTCAATACCAGCGGAATGCTCTACCGGCAGATGGAGTTGAAGGACAAGCTGCCAAATATGAGTGAGCAGGAGATGATTGAACTGCTGGCTACGGATGGCATGCTGGTAAAGAGGCCGATTTTGGTGGCGGATGATCAGGTGCTGGTGGGATTTAAGCAGGCTGAGTGGGATAAAATCAGTTGACAAATGGTTTGCAGGGTGATTATAATGTAGGCAATTGAGAAAAAGGCTTTGAAGGGAATAAGTATTCATTTGTGGAATGCACAGAAAGTAACCGGTGGATGAGAGGTGCGCGGGAAGCAAATGCTGCGGAGCAAAGTGCGTAGGTCATAAGGAATCCCCCGCAAGCGGGTCCCTCCTAAGGAGCACTTTGCATGAGAGTCCGCTAACGCGGAGCAAAGTGCGTAGGTCATAAGGAATCCCCCCACAAGTGGGTCCCCCCTTATGACAAGAATTACATCCCGGAGCTGCACACTGAAAGCGGATTGGTTAGTAGGCTGTGACGGAGTGGTGCACGTTAGAAGCACTGGAGTGTTGTATGCACTCGCTGAGGCAGACCAGCGTGAGCAGTCTGTAAATTAAGGTGGTAACACGAGAGTTCTCCCCCCTCGTCCTTATATATAGGACGGGGGGATTTTTTGTGAATAAAGGAGGATGACAATGACAGTTTATGATGAATTAGTTGCCCGTGGCCTCATTGCCCAGGTAACCGACGAGGAAGAAATCAAGGAGTTAATCAACAACGGAAAGGCCGTTTTTTACATCGGATTCGATCCGACGGCAGACAGCCTTCATGTAGGACATTTCATGGCGCTGTGTCTGATGAAGCGTCTGCAGATGGCAGGAAATAAGCCGATTGCACTGATCGGTGGCGGAACCGCTATGATCGGGGATCCGTCCGGACGTACTGACATGCGCCAGATGCTGACACCGGAGACCATCCAACACAATGTGGAGTGCTTTAAGAAACAGATGAGCCGTTTTATTGATTTTGGTGATGACAAGGCGCTGCTGGTAAACAACGCAGACTGGCTGATGGATCTCAATTACATCGATGTGCTCCGTGAGGTTGGACCTCATTTTTCCGTGAACCGCATGTTGACGGCAGAGTGCTACAAGCAGCGTATGGAAAAAGGCTTAAGCTTCCTGGAGTTCAACTACATGATCATGCAGAGCTATGATTTCTACACCCTTTTCCAGAAATACGGCTGTAACATGGAGTTCGGTGGCGATGACCAGTGGAGCAACATGTTGGGGGGAACCGAGCTGATCCGCCGGAAGCTGGGGAAGGATGCCTACGCCATGACCATCAACTTGCTTCTCAATTCCGAGGGCAAGAAGATGGGCAAGACCCAGTCCGGTGCAGTATGGCTGGATCCCAATAAGACTTCTCCGTTTGAATTTTTCCAGTACTGGAGAAATGTGGCTGATTCCGATGTCTTAAAATGTATCCGTATGTTGACATTCCTGCCACTGGAAGAAATTGATGAGATGGAAAAATGGGAGGGCGCACAGCTCAACCAGGCGAAGGAAATCCTGGCATACGAGCTGACTAAGCTGGTACACGGCAAGGAGGAAGCAGAGAAAGCAAAGGAAGCATCCCACGCACTGTTTTCCGGTGCCGGTGTTTCTGCCAACATGCCAACGGTCACTCTGGCGGAAGAGGATCTGGTAGATGGAAAGATGGATATTATGGCAGTTCTGGTAAAGGCAGGACTCTGCGAGAGCCGTTCCGATGCCCGTCGTGCGGTGCAGCAGGGTGGCGTCTCCGTGGATGGTGAAAAAGTGACAGACATCAGCACCAGCTACACTCTTTCCGATTTTTCCGGTGAGGGGAAGGTTGTAAAGCGCGGCAAGAAGAAGTTCGCGAAAGTAGTCAGCTAAAGCATTGATTCATTTTAAAAAAGTCCTTGACCTTCCACCTTATGGAAGTTGTATAACAAAGGCAGATAGGACACATTGATAAAAGGGGAATTTGAAGGTGAAGATCAAGTTTGTGGAGGAACTGGTGGGCATTACCAGAAAGAACCTCCGCTTCTATGAGGAGCAGGGGCTTTTAAATCCTCAGAGGGCGGAGAACGGTTACCGGGAATATGAGGAAGCAGATGTACACCGTCTGATGCAGATCAAGCTGCTGCGGAAGCTGGGGGTATCCATCGAGGATATCCGGCGCGTCTTTGACGGAAAGTTAAGCCTCTGTGACTGCCTCGACCGCCATCAGGAGGAGTTGGAGCGCCAGAAGGAAAGCCTCACCAAAATGCAGGCAGTCAGTGACCAGCTCATTGCAAGCCATGTTTCATTGGAAAATCTTGACACCGAGTCTTATCTGAACCAGATTGAGCAGATAGAAAAGGAGGGCATGGACTTTATGGATGCAGGAAAAGAAGACATTCGAAAAAGAAAGCGGGCAGGCGCTGTCATAGCGGGAATTCTGATGATTGTTCTTATGCTGATTCCGGCGGCAGCGATCATCTGGGCAACAAAAGCGGAACAGGTTCCGATTTCGGTCATTGTTGTGTTTACGGTAGTGCCCATCGCCATGGCAATCTGTATACTGGTGGCACTGATCGGCAGAATTAAGGAAATCGAAGGAGGGGAAGAAGATGAAGCTTCTAAGTATTGAGTATGTACCGGGACAGGAGATTGAGGCACTGGGACTGGTAAAGGGAACCATCGTGCAGACCAAGAATGTGGGCCGTGACATTATGGCCGGGATGAAGACGCTGGTGGGCGGCGAGATTGCCGGGTATACACAGATGCTCAACGAGGCCCGCCAGATTGCTACCAAGCGTATGGTGGATGAGGCAAAGGAATTGGGCGCGGATGCCATTGTCGGGATCACTTATGGAAGTTCCCAGGTGATGGCCGGCGCGGCGGAGGTTGTGGCTTACGGAACCGCTGTGAAGTATAAAAATTGATATCATAAAACAAGAACCCTGCATTTATTGTGGGGTTCTTGTTTTGGAATTATTCTGAATAACTTTACAAATTCCCTCAGATATGTTAGATTCTAACTACACTGATTGCCGTGGCATTCCCACTACAGAAAGGATGGGGGAATTTCATGACACATAAGAACATCTATAGAACAGCGATAGCTGTGATCTGCATGGTTTCCATGCTGTTA
Organism: uncultured Lachnospiraceae bacterium; assembly: GCA_900316805.1. Lineage (GTDB taxonomy): Bacteria > Bacillota > Clostridia > Lachnospirales > Lachnospiraceae > Roseburia. The sequence goes on along the minus strand of ONEJ01000025.1, from coordinate 18,958 downwards.
GTTCCCGATGTACATACAAATGTATACGCTGCAAGCGGTTATGATTATGTGCTGCTGACACATTATTCAAAGACCATGAAGATCGGGGACGAGTTTTATCTTGCGGCGGTGGCCTCGTCAGGGAAGAAACCGAAGTTTACTTCCAGCAATTCCAAGGTGGCTTCTGTCAACACCTACGGAAAAATCACTGCCAGAAAGGCCGGTACAGCAACGATTACCGCAAAGACTGCAAATGGGGAGGCAGGCTGCAAGGTAACTGTTGAGAAGACGGTCATTACATTAAATCAGAAAAACATATCTTTGGAGAACGGATATACTGCAAGACTCACCGCGAGGGTATCTACCGGACACCCGGTTACCTACCGGTCCAGCAAAACCAGCGTCGCAGCTGTCGATGAGGACGGAGTGGTTACTGCGAAAAAGCCTGGGGAGGCGGTCATTACAGTTACAGCAGATCAGACCAGTGTCACCTGTAAGGTCACTGTGAAGACACCGAAGGTTTCACTGAACCGCACCGCGGTTTCCATGTACCGGAAGAAAACTGTAAAGCTTTCCGTTCAATCCACATCCAAAAGTATTCCCAAGTGGAAAACCAACAAAAAAAGTGTCGCTGTTGTCGACAGTGATGGCACTGTCACTGCGGTAAAAAACGGTTGTGCGATCATCACCGTTACCGTAGACGGCGTCAGCAAAACCTGCGAGATCACGGTAAAAAAACCGGTGATCCGATTTGATGAGCCGGAGGTAACACTTGTTGTGAACCAGACAAAACAAATCGGTCTGACGGTTTCATCGGGGATTTGTCCGACGTTTACCAGTTCCAACGATAATGTCGCCGCTGTGGACGAAAGAGGCGTGATCCGGGCGAAGTCTGCCGGAAGGGCATACATATACGCCAGAGAGGACGGAACCAGGGAGCGGATGACGGTAATCGTACAGCCGGCGAAATAAGGCATGTATAATCAGGTTCACAGGAAAGCGGTGAACAAATACGATCGATCAGGAATCCCGGCAGTCAGTGTGAAAGTTTGTGTTGACTAACAACATAGGTGTCTGCTATATTGTACGTAAATTAAAACAGTAGTTGCTTCATGCAGTGAGGGAGTAGTTCGCACGATGTGTGGTTTGTCAACAGTCCCGGTCGCAAGACCTGGCAAACCTTAAAGAATGAGACTCATGTATGCTCTGACAGGATATTTCCGGGCATACGTGGGTCTTATTTATTTTCTGAAAAAGTACGGTTTATGAAGTGCTTTTTCACATAAATCAAACGCTGCAGAACCAAACTAGGAAGTGTTAAAGAAGGGAAAAGGGAAAACAGCATGGCAGTAATTATCGAATTGTTTCTGATTGGTGTAGGCCTGTCCATGGATGCCTTTGCGGTGTCAGTTTGCAAAGGTCTTGCCATGAATAAGGTAAACAAAAAACAGGCGGTGATCATCGGACTGTATTTTGGAGGCTTTCAGGGTCTGATGCCGCTGATCGGCTGGCTTCTGGGGGTCAGCTTCCAAAAATATATTACCTCCATTGATCACTGGATTGCCTTCGGCCTGTTAGTATTTATCGGAGGAAAGATGATTCTGGAAGCTGTTCGTGATACGGATGTACAGGAGATTAAAGAAATGGATCCACCTCTTAGGCATAAGGAATTATTTGTGCTGGCCATCGCCACAAGTATCGATGCACTGGCGGTGGGAATCACCTTTGCATTCCTTGATACGCCAATCGTTGAGGCGGTCATCATCATCGGATGTACCACATTTTTACTGTCCATTTTAGGTGTAGTCGTAGGAAATTTCTTTGGAACACGTTATAAGAAAAAAGCAGAGATTGCGGGCGGAATCATTCTGGTTCTCATTGGTCTGAAAATTCTGCTGGAGCACTTAGGACTGTTTCCGGTTTAAATAATTTATTTGGGGACAAGCATCTGATACCCCGGAGAAAATTGGAAGCCGGGGCAATTATAAAAATGAGTTGAAGAAGGAGAATTAAGATGACAGAATTTGTAGCCAATTGTTCCATGCCCTTAGCAATTATTTTTCTTGCCGCAGGTTTTTTCTTCCTGGTAAAGGGCGCAGATATCTTTGTGGATGGAAGCTCCAGCATCGCCAAAAAGTTTCATGTGCCGTCCATCATTATCGGACTGACTATCGTTGCCATGGGAACGTCGCTTCCGGAGGCGGCAGTATCCGTGACCGCGTCCCTTGCCAACCAGAATACACTGGCGGTCAGCAACGTGGTAGGTTCCAATATTTTTAATCTTATGGTGGTGATCGGCATGTGTGCCGTGTTGACACCGGTAGCTGTACAGCGGGAAACCCTGAAAAGAGACTTTCCTTTTTCCGTTTTCTGTGCAATCCTTCTGCTGATTCTGGGCTGGATGGGACCGATGCAGCTGGGACACGGAGACGGAGTGATTTTCCTAGTGCTTTTTGCGATATTTATCGGATGCATGATCAGGTCGGCGCTGAAGGCAAATAAAGAGGGAAAGACGGCAGAAGGAGATTCCTCGGAGATTGATGAGATGAAGATTATGTCTCTGCCCAAGAGCCTGTTATTTATTGTGATGGGAGCCGCAGGCATCATTCTGGGGGGCGACGTAGTCGTAAACAGCGCCACGAATATTGCCACCAGACTTGGTATGAGTGAGACGCTGGTGGGGCTGACCATTGTATCTATCGGGACCTCTTTGCCGGAGCTGGTGACTTCCGTGGTTGCGGCCAGAAAGCATGAGGTGGATATGGCATTGGGCAATGCCATCGGTTCGAATATTTTTAATATTCTTATGGTGCTTGGAATTGCCGGAGCCATCAGCCCCATGGCGTTTCTGACAGAGAATATTATTGACATTGTCATACTTTTGGTGTTTAGTTTGATCGTATGGTTTTTTGCCTGGACAAAGCAAAAGCTGAACAGAGGCGAGGGTGCCATCATGCTTGCTTTATATGCAGCGTTTATGGTTTATATCTGTATGCGGTAACGGATTGTTTTTCCACCCAAAACACAGGTGGATCCATTGCCGAGGCAGAAACGGAGCTTGCAAAACTGCAGGATGAACTGCTCACGATGCAGGGCGCAAAGCGTTGTCCCAATTGTAGAACAAAGCAGCCAAAGGAAAGCAGCTTCTGTAATACCTGCGGTGCAAAATTAGATTAGGGTGCATTCAGGACACGGCGGATGACTTCATGAAGCTCCGGATGTTTGCGGTATTGTTTTATCATTTCCATTTCATCCGGAGTGATGGGGAAGTCGCTGACCGTTGTAGGAGGCGCAATCAGCCCGTCGGACAGGCGGTCGATCTGGTACAACTCACAAAGTGTCAGAAGGGATTCCGTGCGGGGCAGTGACTGGTCACTTTCCCAGCCATAAACGGTTTTCTCAGCCACATCCATATCATATAGATCGTGGAATTTGACGACCACATCATTGATGGTCCAGCCGCGCATTTTACGGTATTTTCTTAATGTAGCTCCAATCTGTCTGTTTGCCATTTTTTGGAAATCCCCTTTCTTTAAATCAAATCTTAGTCAGACAGAAAATAAATGGCAAGTGATTCTGCGTTGCTAAGAATAATCTGGGAGTATAAGGAAGATATTCTTGTTCATTGAGAAAATGTTTTCGTGAATGCTAAAGGACTGGGGTACGTATACTATAAATAACATAATTTTAGAGCATATCTTTTTGAGGGCTCAATCTGATATGAGGAGAAGAGAATGAAATTCAGGTGGAAAAAGATTCTGGCGGCGCTGTTGCCAATCCTGGTTTTGCTGGTGGCTGCTGCGGTCTTCTGCTTTCGTCCACAGCATACGAGAAGCGACCGCCTAAAGGATAAATGCTCCACGCAGTATCAGATTTTCCACAGCTCGGTGGATCGGGATCAGGATGGAATCGATGATGAGAGTGACATGCTGCAGGGGGCACTGGAATACATAAATACAAGACCAAAATATAAGAGTCAATATTACAGCGGCGGTTATCCCAATGACGGATATGGGGTCTGTACCGATGTGGCTGCCAACGCCTGTCTGGCGGCGGGCTATGATCTGATGGCATTAGTCTCTGCAGATATTGCGGAGGATCCCAAGGCCTACGGGATAGATGAGCCGGATCCCAACATTGATTTTCGCCGGGTAAAGAATCTCCGGGTCTATTTCAAACGTCACGCCGTGGAACTGACGACGGATCTGACGGACTGTGAGGCATGGCAGGGAGGAGACATTGTGATCTTTACGTCGCATATCGGAATCGTTTCTGACCGGCGGAATGCCCATGGAGTTCCCTATGTAATTCACCACAGCAGTCCGAGACAGTTCCGCTATGAGCAGGATATTCTGGAGAAAAGGGACGATCTTGTGGGACATTATCGGATTTCGGAATGAGTGTATCCCTTTACAAAATTAGGAAAATCGGGTACAATGCTCTTGGAATAAAAGATATCTCACATAGAAAACACTATGAAAAAGAGAGTACATCTGACAGGAGCGCCTGTTATAGCGGAGAATGAGGCTGTTTCGACAGTGAAGAGAAGTGGTAACACGGGATGATGCTCTCGTCTTCTATTGTAGGATAGAAGGCGGGAGTTTTTATTTATATCAACAATGTAACTATTCTAAGGGGCTCGAATTAAGCAACCTCCCCATATAGGAGGAGGGGTTCTGAATAGATACGCAATAATAAGATAATAGAAAAGGAGGCCGCAACATGGCACAGAACAAGGGAAAATATTATATGACAACAGCGATTGCCTACACCTCAGGCAAACCGCATATCGGCAACACCTACGAGATCATTCTCGCAGATGCCATTGCCCGCTACAAGAGAGCGGAGGGCTATGACGTTTATTTCCAGACGGGAACGGACGAGCATGGGCAGAAGATCCAGGAGAAGGCAGAGGCTGCCGGAATTACTCCGAAGGCGTATGTAGATCAGGTTTCCGGTGAGGTAAAGAGAATCTGGGATCTGGTAAATTCTTCGTATGACAATTTTGTCCGCACTACCGATGAGGATCATGAGAAGTGTGTTAAGAAGATTTTCAAGAAGCTGTATGATCAGGGAGATATCTACAAGGGTTCTTACGAGGGAATGTACTGTACCCCCTGTGAGTCCTTCTGGACCGAGTCCCAGCTGGTGGACGGCAAATGTCCGGACTGCGGCCGTGAGGTGAAACCGGCAAAGGAGGAGGCTTACTTCTTTAAGATGAGCAAGTACGCAGACCGCCTTATCGACTACATCAACACCCATCCGGATTTCATTCAGCCGGTATCCAGAAAGAACGAGATGATGAACAACTTCCTGCTGCCGGGACTGCAGGATCTGTGCGTATCCCGTACCTCTTTCAGCTGGGGAATCCCGGTGGACTTTGATCCGAAGCATGTGGTCTATGTATGGCTGGATGCACTGACCAACTATATTACCAAGATCGGTTACGATCCGGACGGATCCAGCGATTTGTTCGACAAGAACTGGCCTGCAGACCTGCATCTGATCGGAAAAGACATTGTCCGTTTCCACACTATTTACTGGCCGATTTTCCTGATGGCGCTGGATCTGCCGCTGCCGAAGCAGGTGTTCGGTCATCCGTGGCTGTTACAGGGCGGCGATAAGATGAGTAAGTCCAAGGGAAATGTGATCTACGCCGACGATATGGTAGATCTTTTCGGCGTGGATGCCACCCGTTATTTCGTACTGCATGAGATGCCTTACGAAAACGATGGTGTGATCACATGGGATCTTGTCATCGAGCGCTACAACTCTGATCTGGCAAATATCCTTGGAAATCTGGTAAACCGTACCATTTCCATGAGCAATAAATATTTTGACGGCGTGGTCAGATCTACCGGTGTCACCGAGGCAGTGGATGATGACTTAAAGGCTGTGGTGACAGGAACCAAGGCAAAGGTTGGAGAGAAGATGGAGAAGCTTCGTGTGGCTGATTCTATTTCCGAGGTTATCGCACTGTTCCGCCGCTGCAACAAATACATCGACGAGACGGAGCCGTGGGTTCTGGCAAAGGAGGAGGCAAAGCATGACCGTCTGGCAGAGGTGCTTTATAACCTGACGGAATCCATCACCATCGGCGCAAGTTTACTGCATCCCTTCCTGCCTGAAACTGCGGAGAAGATCGTGGCACAGTTGAATACAGAACTTCGTGATTTTGATGATCTGGATCAGTTTGGTCTGTATGCAAGCAAAACCAGGGTAACTGAGAAGCCGGAGATCCTTTTTGCAAGACTGGATGCCAAGGAAATCCTGCCAAAGGTAGAGGAGATTCAGGCAAAGCAGAAGGCAGAGTACGAGGAGGAGCAGAGAAAACTTGGTCTCGCGGAAGAGACCGAGGAAGAGGCTGCAATCGACATCGAGCCGAAAGCAGAGATTACCTTTGAGGACTTTGAAAAAATGCAGTTCCAGGTGGGCGAGATTATTTCCTGCGAGGCAGTAGCAAAGTCCAAGAAACTTCTGTGCTCCCAGGTGAAGATCGGAAGTCAGGTAAAACAGATCGTATCCGGAATTCGCAAGGACTACAGCCCGGAGGAGATGGTGGGCAAGAAGGTCATGGTGCTCGTGAACTTAAAGCCTGCAAAATTAGCCGGTGTGCTTTCCGAGGGAATGCTGCTGTGCGCAGAGGACGAGAACGGTGTGCTTTCCCTGATGACACCGGAGAAGCCAATGCCAAATGGGGCAGAGATCTGCTAAAAAGTGTATATAATGAAAAAGTGAGAGGGCAGTTTTCACAGTGAGTGGAACAACCCTCTTACTTTTTTGACATAGAGATTGCGGTCGTTCAGAAACAGTGGAATGGAAGCAGAGAGGTGCGTCACAAAGCAAAGTTCTCCCAGAGTTCGTTTATACCGGAGAGGGTGAGGTGGCGATTTATTGTTTCTTTGTTGATTAAAGAAGAAAAACAGACTATAATTAAGGCGTGTGTAGGCCTTGAAATATCAGTAAGATTGAACTGGAGGATCGTCCCTGCGTTATCTGCATCAAGAGGCATATTACGACCTGGCAGAGATGATTGTCATGCGCAAGAGTGTCCGGGATGATTATGGTGGAGAAACAGCCATCAATGACGGAGTGTGATCAAAATTATTTAATTCAAAAACAAATGATTTGTGTAATGGATTTCACAGGAGGAAACAAATGGGAAAAATAATCTTGGTTGTAGATGACGATGCGATGAATTTAAGAATGGCAGAAATGATTCTTAAGAAGAAGGGGTATGATGTAAAAAAGGCGGATTCGGGACAGGAAGCCCTTGCATTGCTGCAGCACGATATCGGAACCGGAGCAAGGTGGCACCATGAGCGATATGATATTATCCATGATTGATGAGGATACAGAATATCAGATGCATGAGCAATAAGAGGTGGAAGGGAGATCGATATGAAAAGGTACAGAAGAAGAATTACATTGGCGATACTTGTTGTATTGGTATGCGGACTGACTGCATGCGGCATTAGATGAGGCAACAAATACGATTCCAATCGTGGCAACCTCTATTACAGATTATGGAACGGCCCTGAATATGAGAGAATGGACGGGGGCATCGGGTATTAATGTAACAGGAACCTCGGATCTGGCACCGATAGAGAGTCAGGCAGATATGATTCAGAAGCTTGTTTCTGAGATTGAAAAGGTTGGCATTTTATATTGCTCAGCTGAGACGAATTCAATTTATCAGGCACAGATGATGGGCTCTGTTCTTACCGAAAAGGGAATCAATTATGGAACCTATACCATAGCAGATAAAGAGGAACTTGAGAAAATTGCACAGAAAGCGGCCTCAGAATGTGACGTACTCTATATTCCGACAGATAATACGATCGCATCCCAGGCAGATCTTCTAAAGGATATTCTGGTCTCAGAAAAAGTACCGATGATCGCAGGGGAGGAAGGACTGTGTGAAGCAGGAGGGCGCATACGCGGCTCAAATAGGTGTGTCTTTTTCAACAAAGACAAAGAAGTGGGATGCTGAATAACAGAAAAGTTTATTGCCTCTTTGCAGATTTATTTGGCGGCAGTATTGGACAGGTATGGTGACACCTGTCTCTTTTTTCGCTGAAAATAAAACACTTTTCCTTTAGGAGTAAAAGGCAGCCGTTGCCCTTTGAAGCAGCAGGAACGCATGCTCTCTGTGGCTCTGCATCCGGTTTTCAATCTCTCCATCCTTAATGCTCAGAATCGGGGACAAAGCTGGGACGGGGTACCATGAAACATAGTGTCATTTAAAAATCAATATATATATTTGTAATCAATTATGATAGAATAGAAATAGATTCTTTCGGAGTATTATTTCATTTAGAAGATAAAGGACAAAAAGGAGGCACGCACTATGGAAATACTTGATGTGGTAGACGACAGCGGAAAGCCTACAGGCCAGACGATTGAGCGGGGGGAGGCTCACCGCGAGGGTGTGCAGCACCGCACTGCCCATGTCTGGATTGCAAGAAAAAGAAATGGAAAGATTCAGCTGCTTTTACAGAAGCGGTGTATGCAGAAGGATTCTTTTCCGGGATGTTATGATATTTCCAGTGCCGGACATATTCCGGCGGGGGCAGATTATGTGGCATCTGCCATCCGGGAGCTGAATGAGGAGCTGGGAGTGAAGATAAAGCCGGAGGAGCTGGTCGACTGTGGTCAGCTGAAAAATCAGGTGGATACGGAATTTCATAAGATTCCCTATCACGATCATCAGGTCTGCAGGGTGTTCCTGCTGTGGCTGGATAAGGAAGAAGAGGCTTTTAAGATTCAGGAGGAAGAGATCGACAGTGTGCGGTGGATGGATTATGCCCAGTGCCGGGGGATGGTTGCCGCAGATACACTCCCGAACTGCATCATTATGGAGGAGCTGAATATGCTGGCGGGGCATTTTCGTAACCATGAAGAACCCATCCATATTGGTTGAGACATTACAGATGGAGTATTACCATGATTTTTGAGACACACGCACATTATAACGATAAAAAATTTGATGCTGACCGGGAGGCCATCCTCTTGGATCTGCCGAAGCAGGGCATTTCGCCGGTAATCAACGTGGGGGATTCCATCGAATCCACAACAGAGGTTCTTGCTTTGGCTGCAAAGTATTCCTATATCTATGCAGCGCTGGGCGTTCATCCCAGCGAGATCAGCGACCTGAATGAGGAGTCTTTTGCTTGGCTTGCACAGCAGACGAAGCAGGAAAAGGTAGTCGCCATCGGGGAAATTGGGCTGGACTATTACTGGGACAAGGAGCCGGAGGTACAGGAGAAGCAACGTTACTGGTTCAGGCGTCAGCTTGCACTGGCAAAGGAAGAAAAGCTTCCGGTGATCATTCATTCCAGAGATGCGGCAGAGGATACCATGAGCATCATGAAGGGAGCCCACAGGGATGGGATTACAGGTGTGATCCACTGTTATTCCTATTCGCCGGAAATGGCAAAGGAGTATGTGCGGATGGGATATTTCATTGGGGTTGGCGGTGTTGTCACCTTCAAGAATGCGAAAAAGCTGGTGCGGACGGTGGAGGAAGTCCTACTGGAACAGATCGTTGTGGAGACGGATTGTCCTTACATGGCACCGGAGCCCCACCGGGGTACCCGCAACGATTCCCGTAACATTCCCTATGTGATCAGAAAGATTGCAGAGATCAAGGGTGTTACACCGGAAATGGTGGAGGCAGTCACAAGAGAAAATGCATTCCGGCTGTTCATTAGCGTCGAGGCTTTTTGACATGTGCAATGGGAGAAATAGGCAAGTTATTTCGAAAACGCTGTACTAGAGTGGAGGAACAATTGACAAACTGATTAGAGCGGGGGGAGACATATGATGAGCCATCTGATTCAGGTGAATTTTGCAACGGTAATTCTCGTTGTTTTTCTATTTGTATATATTATGACAAACAGCTACTTTGACGGAAAGATCAGAAAGCTGTATCTTACGGCATGCCTGTTGGTGTTATGTCTTGTCATAGCAGATTCCGTGGAGCATTGGACAGCATCCTTTGACCATCTTGTATCTCTTCGGATCTGGATGTCGGCGATCGGTTACAGTCTGAGGCCAACGATTTTTTTTACGGTGATTGTGATGCTTTTGCGTGAGAACAAAAAGAGCATCGTCTGGCTGAGTCTGCCGCTGTATTTGAACGCACTGCTGGCCTTTTCTGCATTTTTCACGGAAATTGCCTATTCCTATTCGGATGATAATCAGTTTGTCCGGGGGCCTCTGGGGTATTTTGCATTTGTGACCAATGGATTTTATGCGGTGGCGCTTATGATCTGTACGGTGAAGCAGTACCGGACGGTAAATCGGTCCGAGGCGATGATAGCTATGGTTGCGCTATGCATGTTTGTTATAGCAACGGTGATGGAATCCGCCTGGGGATTTGACGGATTGATCAATACATCGGGGGTGGTTGCTCTTGTATTCTATTATATTCACCTGAATACCCAGCACTTTAAGAGGGATTCATTGACCCAGGTGCTGAACCGGAGATGTTTTTTTCTGGACGGGGAAAAGCATGAGGCGTCATTATCTGCGGTTGTTTCCGTGGATCTGAATAATTTGAAGAAGTGGAACGATGAATATGGACATGCCAAAGGGGACGAGGCAATCTGTACGCTGGTAGGATGCATCCAAAAGGTTTTGCCGAGAACTGCACATCTTTACCGTACCGGAGGCGATGAGTTTATGGTGCTCTGTTTTGATATGGAGAAAAAGATGGTGCAGCAGTTCTTGAATGATATCAGAAGCGAAATGGAGAAAACACCTTTTTCCTGTGCCATTGGAATGGCTTACCGGGATGAGGGACAGGCGTTCGATAAGCTGTGCCTCGAGGCAGATCAGAAAATGTATTGTGATAAGAAAAGGTTTCATAGTGAAAGTAGTGAAAAATAGATGAAAATCTAATAAAATAAAGATAATACACAAAAGAAAAACAGGAGGTTTTGCATGAGTAAATATTTGGAGGAGGCTAAGACCTTTAGAAATTCGCAGGAAAGACATTATAACTGTGCCCAGTCCGTATTGATTCCTTTTGCCAAGGAGGCTGGGCTGGACGAGGAAAAGGCTTATAAGATCGCTTCCGGCTTTGGCTCTGGCATGAAGACTGGAAAGGTCTGCGGTGCCATTACAGGAGGCGCCATGGCTCTTGGCCTTCTGGGGCTGGATACACCGGACAATATGCAGGCGCTTTTCCGGGAAGTCAGACAGCGTCATGAGGATCAGACGGATTGTAAGGATCTGCTGGCCCTGAATGCGAAAAAGGGTGGCGAAAAGGGACCCCACTGTGACAATATGGTTTATGAGGTAATCTCTATCGTGGAGGGGCTGGTGAACAAGAGCAGTCAGGTGTAGTATGGAGGCAGTAAAGCTGCAGATCTGCTGTCTGCTGGTATCGCTGTTCATTGCGGGGATTTATTTTCCGGTGAAGCGGGAAAAGGAGCGGGCAGATCAGGCCAATGCCGCAAAATCGGAGTTTTTGTCAAATATGTCCCACGAGATCCGTACCCCTATGAATGCTATCGTGGGCATGACGGACATTGCTTTGCGGGAGGATTTGGAGCCTAATGTGCGGGAATACCTGAACAATGCCAAGAACTCAGGGGATGCGCTTTTGACCATCATCAACGAAATTCTGGATTTTTCCAAGATTGAATCCGGAAAGCTGGACATTGTAAAGGAAGAATACGAGCCAATGTCCGTGTTTCATGATCTTTCCATGATTTTCCTCAATCGGATCGGGGAAAAGGACGTTGAGCTTTTGTACGATATTGATCCGCAAATGCCTGCCAGGCTGTAGCGGAGGATACGGTCAACCTTATTTTCTCTGTAGAGGACAGCGGGCAGGGAATCCGACAGGAGGACCTCGGGAAATTATTCAGTTCCTTCCAACAGGTGGATAAGAAAAAGAATTACAAGAAAGAGGGAACCGGACTGGGACTTGCCATTTCCAAACAGCTGGCGGAAATTGACAGCTTTTTTGCGAAGCAGGTGCACCTGTAAAAGGATAGGTTTCTATCCTTTTACGATGCAGTCAGAAGTGATCTCAGCAAGGCTGGATACTCCGCACATTTTCATGGTATCTTCCAGCTCGGAGCCAATCTTTTGGATGTAGGAGAGGACGCCTTCTTCGCCACCGCCGTAAACAGCAGTTACGAAAGGTCTTGCGATGACGACAGCGTCTGCACCGAGAGCCAGAGCCTTAAAGACATCTGCGCCGCTGCGGATGCCGCCGTCTACCAGAATCTTCATGGAGCCGCCCACAGCGGATGCAATATCAGAAAGCACTTCGGCAGTGGCAGGACACTGGTCTAATACCCTGCCGCCGTGATTGGAAACGATGATGGCATTTGCTCCGGCTTCTTTTGCTTTCATGGCACCTTTTACCGTCATAACGCCTTTGACGATAAAGGGTGCTTTTGTCATATGGATGATCTCCCGCAGTTCCTCAACGGTTTTGGAACCGGCCGGGGGATTGAAATTCTTAAGGAAAGGGAGGCCGGCGGCATCGATATCCATCGCCACGGCAAAGGCACCGGAGGTGTTTACCAGCTCCATTTTCTCCCGGATCGTATCCATATTCCAAGGCTTCACCGTGGGGATTCCACAGCCATCGGCATGCCGGATGGCTTTAGCGGCAGCCACCATGATATTGGCGTCCATTCCGTCCCCGGTAAAGGCAGCGATACCATTTTCGGCACAGGCAGAAACTAGCAGATCGTTGTAGGACATATCGTCATAGCAGTCTCCGTAATGCATCTGAACAGCTCCCACAGGACCTGCCAAAAATGGATATTGAAATGTTCTTCCAAATAGTTCTAAGGATGTGTCCACCGGCTTGTTTTCCGTGATAGTGTCCATGTTGACACGGATCGCTTTCCACTTGTCGTAGTTGCGGATGGCGGTATCTCCGACACCCTTGGCTCCGGGGCCGGGAATCTGATTCTTGCAGGCTCTACCGTTGCACTCCGGGCAGGCCTTGCAGTATTTGCCGATACGCTCCTTTGCATTTATGATACATTCTGAATAATTCATGGTTGTTCCCCTTTTCTGTATGTATTGTTTTACTTCTGTATAGTCTAATAGGTTTCAGCGAAAATGTCAAAAACAGATTGCTTTTCCAGGTGGACCTTGGCATAATAGAGCTATGTTGATTTCGCAAATACCACGTGCATTTGCAAAAAATGTGGTATTGACTGAAGAATGGTAGTATCTTTTGACATGAAAATTTATTCAGCGTGAAATCTTGCAGTTTTGAATGCCCGCAGTGATAAATCAAGAAAAATGACAATTAGAGAGGAAAGAAAAATGAAGAAAATTGCAGTTACATACGAGAATGGACAGGTGTTCCAGCATTTTGGAAGAACAGAGGCTTTTAAGGTGTATGAGGTTCAGGACGGAAAAATAACAGGAAGTGAAATTCTGGAGTCTAATGGCGTGGGACATGGTGCGCTGGCCGGTCTTCTGGCAGAAAATCACGTAGATGTGCTGATCTGCGGCGGCCTGGGTGGCGGAGCCATGTCTGCTCTTGAGGCGCAGGGCATTGAGATCTGTGCGGGAGCCAAGGGGGATACGGATGCAGCAGTAGAGGCATTCCTGAAGGGAGAACTGACAAATGCCGGTGCTACCTGCGACCATCACGGGGAAGGACACTCCTGCGGAGACCATGAGGAGGGACATTCCTGTGGGGAGCATGGCTGCGGTGGCGGCTGTCACGGTGGCTGTGGCGGACACAGTACCTTGGAGGGCAGAAATGTGGGAAAGACGGTAAAAGCTCATTATAGAGGAACCTTTAATGACGGAACTCAGTTTGATTCTTCCTATGACAGAGGCGAGCCATTGGAGTTTGTCTGTGGTGCAGGAATGATGATCCCGGGCTTTGATGCAGCGGTTGCAGACATGGAAGTGGGACAGGAGATCGATGTACATCTGATGCCGGAGGAGGCCTATGGCATACCGGATCCCCAGGTGATTTTTACCATGGAGATTGCAGAACTGCAGGGTTCTGAGGAACTTGAGGTAGGTCAGCAGGTGTACCTGACCAATCCTTATGGTCAGCCGTTCCCGGTGAAGGTTACCGCCAAGGATGAGAAAAACATTACATTGGATGCAAACCATGAGATGGCAGGGAAGGAACTGAATTTCCACATTGAATTGGTGGAAGTGCAGTAGAAGCGGAATAAAAGAGAAGGGTGGGGAAATAAAAAGAATGAGTCCCGAGGAAATTTTAAAGCAGTATTTCGGGTATGATTCCTTCCGGGAGGGGCAGGGAACCATCATAAACGCAATTTTAGAGGGTAGGGATGTCCTTGCGGTGATGCCCACCGGTGCCGGAAAATCCATCTGTTATCAGGTACCGGCACTGATGCTGCCCGGAATTACGATTGTGATTTCTCCCCTCATTTCCCTGATGCAGGATCAGGTCAAATCATTAAACGACAACGGCATTCATGCCGCCTATATTAATTCTTCTCTCAGCGATTCCCAGATCAGCAGGGCACTTACCGCCGCTGCGAATGGACAATACAAGATCATCTACGTGGCACCGGAGCGGTTGGAAAGTCAGGAATTTCTGGATTTTTCCCGGCGGGTCCATATTAGTATGGTGACGGTGGATGAGGCCCACTGTATTTCCCAGTGGGGACAGGATTTTAGACCCAGCTATCTGAAAATTGTTGATTTTGTCAAGGGATTAGAACACCGGCCGATTTTGAGCGCATTTACCGCTACGGCGACGGAAGAAGTCAAAAATGATATTGCTTGTATTTTAGGCCTTAAGGAGCCCCGGATCGTGGTAACGGGATTTGACCGGGAGAATTTGTATTATCAGGTAGAGAATATCCGGCGCAAGGATGATTATATCGTTTCCTATATAGAAAAACACCCGGAAGATAGCGGGATCATCTACTGTGCCACGAGAAAAAATGTGGACACCCTGCAGGAATTGTTGTTTACGAGAGGAGTTCCTGTGACGAAATACCATGCGGGCTTAGACAACGAGACCAGAAAGAAAAATCAGGAGGATTTTATCTATGACCGGGCACCGGTGATCGTTGCCACCAATGCCTTCGGCATGGGAATTGACAAGTCCAATGTCCGTTATGTGATCCATTACAATATGCCCCAGAGTATGGAAAATTACTATCAGGAAGCGGGCCGTGCCGGCCGTGACGGCGAGCCGTCTACCTGCATTCTGCTGTTTTCTGCCCAGGATATTATGATCAACAAATTTTTGCTGGAGCGCAAGGATTTTTCCGGGGTGGAACCAGAGGATGTGGAACTGATCCGGCAGAGAGATATCAAGAGGCTTCAGGTGATGGAGGGGTATTGCCGGACCACCGGCTGTCTGCGAAATTATATCCTTACCTATTTCGGGGAGAAGACAGGGGTGCCCTGTGACCACTGCGGCAACTGCCACCGGGAATACCGGGAAGTGGATCTCACCGACGCGGCAAAGTCCGTGATCAATTGTGTTTTTGAGACAAAGGGGCGGTATGGCCTAACCATCGTTCTTGGAATTCTGCTGGGAGCAAATCGGGCCCGGCTGAAGGAAATCCATGCAGAAACTTATAAAACCTACGGTGTGCTAAAGGACAGAAGCGAGGCCGAACTGCGTCTGCTCATCAGCCAGATGATTCAGGAGGGGTATCTTCACCAGACAGAGGATCGCTACAGTGTGCTTAAGATGGGGGATATAACACCCCTTCGGGACGAGAACACCCGTGTCATCATAAGAACCTATGAGGAAAAAGAACCTGCCAGAAAAGCGAGATCCGCGAAACGCAAAAGCACGGATGCCCTTACCAGTGCCGGGTATGATCTGTTTGAAAAACTGCGGGCTCTCCGCCTTGCCATTGCCAGGGAGGAAGCCTTGCCGCCGTATATTGTTTTCAGCGATAAGACGCTGATTGATATGTGCACGAAGTTGCCAAAGGATAGGGCGTCAATGCTCAATGTCAGCGGTGTTGGTGCTGCGAAGTTTGAGAAATATGGACAGAGATTTCTGGATGAGATCGGAGCTTTCAGCCTGCAGCATCCGGAGGCGGTGACCAGTATTTCGGAGGATGAAAATAGTGAAAAACAGAGTAAAATAGTGGAATTATAGTGGAATAAATGAAGAATTTTCTGATCAAACGAAATAAGGGTCAAATGATCCTTTGACCCCTATTTCATAATAATGAATTATGCGAAATATCATGTTATTCAGTGAAAGATGTTTGAACCGTCACTTCCACATTATAAGGTACGATTGCGCCTATTGACTGTGCATATGCAGCGTAATTATTAAGTGCAGTCACTGCCAGATTGTCTGTCATTGCATTTTTCCATGCCTGACTCTCGAAATCATAAGTGTCCTTAAATTTAATAGTTAATGTCCATTTTCCATTTGTGTTTCGCCCGGATGCGGTATAACTCACTTTATTGTATGCTAAATGCAAATCGGTCGTGCTGTTCAGTGTTGTGCTTCCAGAAGCAGTTCTTCCCGATAAATTTTTTCCTTTAACAGCTGATTTAAAATCGCTGATAATCTTTTTGCATTCTGAGGAGTTCAAAATTTGTGTACTGTATGTACTGCCTGAACTGAATGACAAATTGGAAGGGGCATCTTGTAGTGAGTGATCAAGCAACGCCGCTGCTGTTGTATATCCTGCTGCGTTACCTCCGGCAACAACTACTTTGAATTCAGCCCTAACAACTGCCTTTGTTATAGCACCCCTTTGAATGGGGGTATCCTCAATTATTTTGTTATCAACAGCATATTGAGCAAATTCATTTAATGTTTTTGCAGAAGGACAGCTTTCTTCTGAAATAGTACTGGGCTGAGAGGCTAAATATTGATTATAATATTTTAAAACTTCATCATCTGTTAAGCCTGTAGTTTCATCATATGGAACATTCATTTGCACTATATTTTCATTTTCTTTTGTAATAACGACAAATGAATCATCTGTTTCAACAACCGTACTTCCGCCTTTGGAAATGCCTGGATTCAATTTACTTTCAGACGCAAATACTGTCGCAGGAGCTAAGGCTAGCATGGCCATAGTAATAACACTTGATAAGATTTTCTTTGAGTTCATATTATATTCCTCCAAATCAAAAAAGTTTTACGTAATGAGAAAGAGGGGAAATCTAATTTGGAATCGGACCTAATCCTAACATCCCTGCCATAAAAAGAGCGCAGAATATAAGGGCACAAATTCCAATACCTATACAACTAATTACCAAAAATATATTACGGATGGAGTGTTTTGTTTTATATAAAGCAAAATATAGGATTAGAGAAATAGTACCTATAATACCCATTATTAAAAACATTTTATCACCTTCCTTCAAATTCTCTTATTTTGTAATGGGACCTCCAAGCATAAATGCAAAGTAGAGTAATAAACATAACATTATTGGAAACATTAAGGATAATATTCCAAAAATTAGGGTTATTGAATATGATAAGCTGTGTTTGTACCGATACCAGCTTAATATGATTAGCCATATCCCTATTGATAAAAGAATAATTGGAAGGCAAACAAAGATAACCCCTTCTAAATGCATGGTGTCAACCAAAAATATTGCCATTATAATGGTAATAATCAGAATGATACCAATTAAAATATTTCGTCTTTCTATTTTCCTTTGATATGTTACAACATCAATTACATTAACTAATGCTTCGGATGCATGATCAGTAGAAACCTGGTTTTCATTTAAGTGCTCTGAACGCATAATTTCAAGTATACTTACATCAAGTGCTTCTGCTAAAGGTTCAATCGTTTTAATGTCTGGAAAACCTAATCCACGTTCCCATTTTGAGACTGCCTTATCAGTCACATTTAATTTCTCTGCCAATTCTAATTGTGTCCATCCCTTTTCCTTTCTTGTTGAGGCTATAAAAGCTCCAAATTTTTGATTGTCCATCTCTACCCCTTTCTCATGTACTTGTTGCACACATATTGTATAAATTTTTATATGGCTTTCCAACCGACGAATCGTAGAATGGCAGGGTAAACGATTCGTTTACTGGTTATATATGTACAAATTGTACCACATTTTGATAGAATCTGCTTAATTACAGATTACTGGGAAGATTTTTTCCATTCTGTAAGTACGTTATGGTACAATAAAGGTGTTTGTTTTTACAGGTGACACATATGGAAGATTTGAATGGATACGAAGGAAAGATGAAATACAAAGATATTTGCAGTGCAAAATTTATAGACAGACCGAACCGTTTTATCGCACATGTGGAATTGAATGGGAAAACGGAAACCGTCCATGTCAAGAATACAGGCCGCTGTCGGGAACTTCTGCTGCCCGGCGTGGATGTAATCCTGAGTCATTCCGGGAATCCCTCCCGAAAGACAGCCTACGACCTGATTGCTGTTTACAAAGAAGGCCTTGGCCTTGTCAACATTGACAGCCAGGCACCGAACCAGGTGGTGAAGGAGTGGCTTAAGGGGCAGGAGTTCACCCTTGTACGACCGGAGTATGGCTATGGGGATTCCAGAATTGACTTCTATATGGAGAAAGGAAACAAACGGTATCTGATGGAGGTAAAAGGCTGTACGCTGGAGCGTGACGGAATCGGATATTTTCCGGATGCTCCCACCGAGCGGGGCGTGAAGCATCTGCATGAATTGGCGAAGGCTGTATCGGAAGGGTATCAGACTTATCTTGCTTTTGCGATTCAGATGGAAGGAGTGACGAGGGTGCTGCCTAATGTGGATACCCATCCGGAGTTTGGAGCAGCACTGGAGGTCGCGGAGGCAGCTGGGGTAAAAGTCTTGTATCTGCCATGCCGGGTGGAGGAAGATGCACTCTATATCGAAACCCGGCAGAAGGTAATATAATGATACAAGGGTCAAAAGGTCAGAACTCGTTCCTGCTTGCAGGATAAGAGCTCTGACTTGTTGACCCGCACACACATGAGGAAGTAGTGATTTTCCTTGGAAAATCAACGGATTCCGAATGTGTGTAGAATTGC
>ONEJ01000063.1 GCA_900316805.1 uncultured Lachnospiraceae bacterium | reverse complement strand
TCGCCATATGAATGGGACCTATAGGGCTCGAACCTATGACCCTCTGCTTGTAAGGCAGATGCTCTCCCAGCTGAGCTAAGATCCCATTTCCAAGTCAGTCATGACCGACCGACTTGTTTATTATAGCTTGACTCTATACAATTGTCAACAACTTTTTTCAAATTTTTTATTTTTTGATTTTTTGCTTAGCCCAGCAACCGCTCCACCAGTTTCACGCACTCCGCCGCATCCTTGGAATAGCCGTCCGCGCCGATTTCGTCTGCAAAGCTCTGGGTAATGCAGGCACCACCGATGATGACCTTACTCTGGCATCCCTTTTCCTTGCAGATTTCCACCACATCCTGCATCCGCATCATGGTGGTGGTCATAAGAGCAGAAAGTCCAATGACAGCTGCCTTCTCCCGGATCGCTGTATCCACAATCTCCTCGCAGGGCACATCCTTACCCATATCGATGACATTGTAGCCGTAATTTTTTAACATCAGAACCACAAGATTTTTGCCAATATCATGGATGTCCCCCTCCACCGTGGCGATCACCAGCGTGGGCATCTCTTTGCCATCATTCTTTCTCTCCAGCATAGGTTCCAGATAATCGATGGCAAGTTTCATAGCGTTGGCACTGGCGATGAGCTGTGGCAGGAAATACTTCTTCTTTTCGAATAGGACACCGACCTCGTTGATGGCAGGGATCAGAAAATCGTTAATGACAGCATCCGGTTTCACACCGGTACTCAAGGTCTTCTTCACCTCATCAATAATACTGTCCTTGTTTCCCTTCAGCACTGCACAAAAAACAGGATGATCCATTCCGGTCGGTGTAGCAGCTCCAGTTCCTCCAGATGTCCCGGCTTCTGTGGCTGCCGATCTTGTACCCCCGGAACTGCTGCCTGCACCTGTTGAACCACCCGCCGGATTTCCGGCTGTACCGGTCCCTGCAACACTCCTCTTCACCACCACGGTCTCATACTCTGCCTTTTTCTCTGCCAGCTGATTCATCCGCTCAATATAACGGATATCGCTGTCCGGCCGGTGCAGAAGCATGTCGGAAGCAAAGGCTGCATTCATGAGAAGCTCCTGGGATGGATTGGCAATGGCCATGGTCAGGCCACTGTGGATAGCCATGGTGAGGAATGCCGCATTCACATAGCCTCGCTCCGGCAGACCAAAGGAAATATTGGACAGACCGCAGATGGTGGGGAGCTTTTTTACATTCCTGCAGTAGGAAATGGTCTCGAAGCACTCCTTCGCTGCCTCCGGATTGGCTCCAATGGTGGCCACCAGACCATCCACCACAATATCCTCGTGCGCCATACCGATCTCCATAGCCCTGTCATAAACCGTATTGATAATCTGCATCTTCTCTGCGGCATCCTTCGGAAGCCCCGCATCGGAAAGGGGAAGCAGCACAAACATGGCACCATATTTTTTCGCAAGGGGCAGCATCTTCTCCATTTTCTCAGATTCCATGGAAATAGAATTGATGAGGGCACGTCCCGGATAAATGCGCAGAGCCGCCTCCATCACATCGATATGGCTGGTATCAATGCACAGGGGACAGTCCACCGTGGAGGAAACCTCATAGATGACCTGCTCCATCATCTCCAACTCATCAATTCCATTCATGCCCATATTGATGTCAAGAATCTTTGCGCCGTTCTCCTCCTGCTCCATGGCCATGTTCCGGACCATCTCCAGCTTTCCTTCCCGAAGCTCTGCCTGCAGTTTTTTCTTGCCGGTGGGATTGATCCTCTCTCCCACCACAATAAAGTTTCCATCCAGGGAAATCTCCACGTTCTTCCGCTCCGATGTAAGAATTCTCCGGTGAAACTCTAATGGTTTTCGGATCTCCTTCCCCTTTACCGCATCAGAAAGTGCCTTGATATGTGCTGCAGTTGTGCCGCAGCACCCACCTACAATGGCTGCGCCGGCCTCCACAAGAGTGGCACCGGCCTTTGCAAACTCCTCCGGGGTCATACGGTATACGGTTTTCCTGCCCTCCAGCTCCGGCAGGCCTGCATTAGGCTTTGCAACAATGGGAATGGTGGCGCACTCTGCCATTTTTCTTATCGGCTCCACCATCTCCATGGGACCTGTAGAACAGTTGATTCCGATGGCATCCACCCCCAGGGACTGCAGTACCACCACAGCTGTCTCCGGCGGCGTGCCGAACAGCGTCCGGCCATCCTCATTGTAGGTCAAAGTCACCATGATGGGCAGATCACAGGTTTCCCGGATGGCAATCACTGCTGCCCGGCACTCCTGTAAACTCATCATGGTCTCCACCGCAAACAGATCCACACCGGCCTCTGCCAGCACCCTCGCCTGCTCCTTGTATACCTCCACCAGTTCCTCAAAGAGCAGATCCCCCATAGGGTACAGTTGCTGCCCCGTCATGGTCATATCGCCGGCAACCAGCGCCTTCCCGCCAACCGCCTGTTTCGACAGCTGAACCAGCTTCGTATTAATTTCCTCCAACCGGTCCCAAAGCCCATACTCTGCCAGCTTGATCCGGTTTCCGGTAAAGGTGGGTGCATAGACGATATCCGAACCAGCCTCCACATAACTTCTCTGCAAGTCAAGAAGCACCTGGGGATTTTCTAAGATCCACGCCTCCGGGCAGGCTCCCACGGGCATTCCCGCAACCATCAGATTGGTTCCGGTGGCACCGTCTAATATTACCGGACCCTTTTCTATGATCAATTGTTGAAACTCTTTTTTTGTCATTTTCTTCTTCCTCGCTTGATTCTTCTATTGAACTCTCCTTCTATTCCTAATATAATAACCTATGTTATGAAAATTTCCTAGTCCCAATTCATCCTGTGGAGGGAAATACGTAACAGTTCAGGCAGGTCTGCGCATTTACTGCGCTGACCGTGCTAAAATGTTCAATGAATAAAAATCGGGCAATTTTGCATGCGTAAGCATTGCCCGATTTCGTAATAGTTTAGCCTATGGCTGAACTGTTACGGAAATACTAAAAATATCAGAAACGGAGATCCGCTATGAAACCGATTCGCTTAATCGCATTAGATCTGGACGGCACATTATTTAACCCCGACAGCCGCATCAGTGAAGGCAATCTTGCCGCAATAAAAAGAATGAAGGAGCAGGGCGTCCATGTAGTCATTGCCAGCGGACGCCCCTTTACCGGCCTTCCCTTCCAGCAGCTTCAGGGAACCGGAATCGAATACGCCATCACCACCAACGGCAGTTCCATCTACGAACTGGAAAGTGACAAATGCATCCACGACAAGTGCATTTTTGAGGATCCACTGGAGGAAGAAACTGCCCTGACGATTCTAGATTACCTGCTCACGAAGGATATCCATATGGATGTCTTTATCGGTGGAGTCGGTTATTCCCCGCTGCAGTGTATCAGTGCCGGAGCAAAGCTGGCAGTTCCCCCCTCCATCAAAGAGTACATTACCAAAACCCGTATCCGAATCGGAGATATCCGGGAATTTATCAAATCCAATCACCTGCGGGTGCAGAAAATGACCCTGAACTTCTACCCGGAGGAGAACGGCGTATTAAAACACCGGGAGGAGATCCGCACCTATCTGGAGTCAAATCCGAAAATCGACTGTGTATCCGGCGGCTTTAACAACCTGGAATTCACCAGAAGCGGAGTATCCAAGGGCAGTGCCCTTCTTCATCTTGCCAGGCAGCTGGGAATCGATCCTAAGGCTACCATGGCCATAGGTGACAGCGAAAATGATCTGTCCATGATCGAGGCCGCCGGCATCGGTGTTGCCATGGGAAATGCCCAGGAGATCGTCAAAGCACACGCGGATGATATTACAGGAACCAACGCAGAAGATGGTGTTGCCTCTGCCATAGAGCGCCTTGTTGTTTCCGTGCAGTACTAGTACAGCGAATAATAAGTAATTGATACATTGACCGGTCTGCGATTCCGATAGCACATGCCAAAAAGCCTTGACGTAGCCCGC
>ONEJ01000003.1 GCA_900316805.1 uncultured Lachnospiraceae bacterium | reverse complement strand
TTAACATTTCACATAACCCGGCAGATGAAAGAACCTTCATCCATGAAGGCGAAAAAGGTTACAATGCAATTCATATCAATGCACTGTATGATATCACCAATAAGACCTACTGCGATTTCCTTGTGCAGGGGAAAAAGAAACTTCATGAACGCTCTGCACTTAACACAATGATTGATCGTTACTCTGACCCTGTTCGGGCCATCCTTATGGCAGACCGTGGTTACGAAAGTTTTAATACCTTTGCACACCTGATCCGGAAGGGAATGTATTTCGTTATCCGCATGAAGGATATCAACAGTAATGGTATCCTTTCCGCCATTGATAATTTAATTTCCTCCTTGTTCTGGATAGCAATGATCTGTTTCCCCATAAAAATTGCATTTTTCTTAATGTCTGGTGAAATGATATTATTTATCCACGCTACCCCGGAGCATTTTTGTATTTTTATGAAAATCAGAAAATTACATACAAAAAAGGAGCTGTAGAAACCCGTGTTGAATTTCTTACTGCTCCTTATTATGCGTGTACCATTCCTCCCCCTCTATGCTCCGTAGGGCAGACATGCCTCTTCCACTTCCCTGCCTCCCCGGACGGAAACCCATTACAGGCAGTAAGAAGTATAAGTATATACCTCTTACTGCCTGTAATCGTTTTCCTGTATATTGGCTCCCTGCGGTGACTGCCCTTGGCAGACACCTTACATATATGCAGTCCATCATTGCATCCATCTTAGCTCCCGGAAAAAGCTCTCTGTGCTTCACGAAATGCATCCATTTATCCATCTTTTCGTTCTTGAATTTGCATTCGCCAATAACAGCCTTGTCACCACATTTTTTCCTGTTACAAGTTTTCGCTCTTCCATTCCTCAATCACGCAGCTATGATGCTTCTTATCCTTCCCTTCTGCATCATAATTAATCCCCACCAAAAGAACCTTATCGGAATACCCTGTTAAGGCTCCCTGATATCTCTTCTCCTTAATCTGCCGTATTGCTGAATCGGCAGACTTGTTGTATTTTAACTCCACTACCATAGCAGGTCTCCAACCGGCATTGGAACGTGGTATAAAAGTGAAATCTGCAAATCCCTGGCCAGATGGCATTTCCCGGATTATATTATAGTAGCCCTGCGCCGTGAAATATGCCATGGTCAAAACACAGCTTAAAGAATTCTCATCATTATAATTTAATACTGAGGTATAGGTTTCGTGGGCAAGCTCAACCAGCTCTGCCACCCGGTCTGCTTTGCCTGCAATCGTTGCCATTAAAAGCTCATCGCAAATCGAAACTGCTTTGGCTATTTCCTTCCAGCAGCCGGTCTTCAATGCCATCTGGAAAGCCTCTGCAACCTCATAATTCGGAATATAGGCACTTAGCATTGTTGTATTATATGCCAGATATCCTAAATGAATCAATGCGGTCAGTGCATCATCCTTTGAATGAATCTCTGATAAATCATTCTGAAAGGACCGGGAATCAACCATAACCTTCCCTCCAACCAGCATCGTCATGATGTCATCCTTCAGTCCGGCATAATTCATCGTGATGAACGTGTTGATGGTGGCAAAGGAAGACGTGTTTCTCCAATAGGAATCGTAATCCTGATTCTCCATGGATTGAACAACTGAATTAGGATTGTACATATGAATGCCGTCTATCAAATATCCATTGTACCATGCCTTCGTAGTCTCAAAATCCATATCATACCTTTCACACAACCCCTTCACCTCTTCCTCTGTAAATCCATAGAATTCTGTGATAGGTTTTGATTTCAGCATGGTAAATTCCCTGAAATTATTCAACGCCGACTCATCCTTTATCTTCTTAATCGGCAAAATCCCTGTGATGTATGCCAATGCCAGAAATGCCTTTGATTCTTCGGATTTAAACAGAGAATGAAGAAACTGCAGATACTGATGCACCAGTTCCTTGTCCTCGCTGTTTCTGATGACACAGTCCCATTCATCTATGATAATGACGAAGGGGATACCTGTTCCGGCGTAAATCTCCTGAATGAGCAGGTACAAGTCCTTGCCATAATTCAGAGTGTCTGCGTATTCCTTTTGAAAATCCTCACATACCCGGTCATGTATGGACTCAATCAGATCCTCCTTATGAAAATCCCATACCGAAGAAATATCAAGATGAATCACATTATACTGATTCATATACTTCCGGTAATCGGCACTTTCCGCAATTCTGGTGTCATCAAAAAGTGTGGAGGAGTCGCACCCACGGCTGTAGTAAGCATCAATCATTCCGGCGGCATGAGACTTGCCAAAGCGTCTGGCATGACTCAGGGCGATGCATCTGCTATTCGTTCCCAGAACACCATTTAAATATTCTATTAGTCCTGTTTTATCAACATATATCTCACTATTTTTATCACTTGTAAAACTTTCATTGTTAGGATTAAAATACACTCCCATCCCTGTCACCTCGCTTACGCTGATTTCAAAACGTCTGCTTCTCACATTTCATTATATTTTGGAGTATCCTGAATGTCAAATAAGTCTTCCCAACACTTTCTTTAAATAGTAAAAGTTTAGCCATATTTTCTTAAGCAGTATTCTAATACGGTATGGCTTGCACCAGAATAAGACGTACAGCTTATAAAGCCTGTTGTCTGCCTCGTACTTCTTTCCATTCCTTATAAATCCGGTCATCACACCGATGACAGCACCTTTTGGAATGTTTCTCTCAATCCCGATACAGTTATCCCCTAAGATGTCGTAACTGTTGTCATATACCCGCACCACCCTGTGAAGCACATAGCTTTCCGGTGGTCTTTTGTACAGAACCACATCCCATTTCTTACAGGTTTCATACTCACCGACTGCCCTTACGATAAAGGCATCCCTGCCCTGCTTAAGAAGGGGCAGCATACTGGTTCCGGTGTTTTTATAGGTCAGAGTTCCATACCGTTTCCTTTAATGTAACATCTATCTGTACTTTCTTTTTCTTCGCAAAAGACTTTCATCGTGACTGTCTGACCGGGTCTGAAGCATAATCATCTTCAAATGCCGCAATATCATCGAATGATGTATGGCGATGACCAAATGTCTCTTTGCATGCCTCCATTAACTCGGAACCATCTATATCATATTTTCCCGATAAAATGTAAACATCGTAAAAATCCTTAAATCTGCTATTGTCATATCCAAGAGATACAATCGCCTCAAATTTTTCTGCTATGCTGGAACTCAAAGAATACGCATATACTCTTGGATTTTCTTCACTCAATATAACCGGAAAATCCATCACAACCCGTTTTGGATAAATAATATCACCAAACCCCACATCAATAGACACCTGTATCTTTGTACGGTCAAGATACGCATCTATCGTTACATTTACACCATGGTAATCCTTAAATTCAGTAATACTTTTGACACTTAAGGAGTCAAGGTCATACCGAAGCGGATCATCCAATTTCACCGAAAAGATATCACAAAACACCTCTTTCATTTTGTCAATGTCATTGCTGATACCCTGTGCCAGTAAATCAATATCGGTAGTCGCTCTTGCAAAGTCACCATCCATCAGTGCATACAAAAAAATGCCACCCTTTTGTAAAATTCTCAACATGGCTTGACTTTGTCAGCCGCATAATGGTTCTCTCTAATCCATAAGCAATCAGAACATCCTGCATCGTTCTTCCTGTTTCTTTTGCTATATTTTTTAATCTTGCTTTTACCGACTCTGCATTTCTCATAGGAGCACCTCCAGATATGTGCTAAGTATCTTTTCACACCGAAGCTCTTTAGCATAGCGGTGGAGCTTATTCAGATTTCTCTCTTTCCTTGCCAGATAATTGACTAAAATCTCTTTCGTTTCTTCGATTCCAACTTTATTCCGATAAAAAAGAATATCTGCAACCGTCTTTTCCATGTCATAAATCCGGAAAGCATTCTTTCCCTCCGTAATGGTTTCGATTCCCAGTTCATATCTTTTTTTTGAGTAATATACAACATTAAACTTTGGAAAATCCGGTACTGTAGACAATTTTTTACGTCTTTCAATCGCAACATCCACAGCATCCGGCCAGTAGGTTGTCAGTCCATAATACCTTGCAGCACTCATCTGACAGACTACACCATCCGGCGCATATGCTGTCACATAGAAAAAGTCAGATTCTTCGCCTTCGTATGTTGCATTCTCATATACACTGCTATTCAATTTGATAAGTGTTCCGGCTTCCACAAGTTTCTTTATTCCATAAAAACTAACCCCAAGTTCATTTAACTGCTTTGTTGTAAAAAACATTTGCTCAGTCGGAAGCTGATAATCAAGTATTTTTGGCATAATAATCCCTCCATGTTTATCATACTACATGCATTGTTTATTTTCAATATTTTTCTTCATTTTTGTGTTTGTGCAGTATATTTTTAAAATAAAAACTTGTACTATAATATTTTATCCATGAAAGTTTCTATTCATTCTGCATCCCTTCATAAGCCACCTTTGCAGCCTCTGGTTCCATGTTGCAGGAAAGCCGGTAGATTGGCACAGCTTCCACAAGTCTGTCTATCAGTTCCATTGTCCTTCGGGCATTTGCCGGAAGACTGCTCTTATGTGTCTGCTGGACCATCATAGGGTAGGCACTGCGCAACTGTTCCTTTGTATCCAGCCTTATGATGTGATTCTTTGCCGACCGCTCCAAGATACAAATACATAATCCCTACAGTATTCTTTTACGAAACAAGGGAATGGCTTAAGCCATTCCCTTCAGACTGTAGACATTGATAAAATTTCCTCAATGCTCCAGCATATTTTCAATAAAAATCCCATATCCTCTGGCTGGATCACTGACCAGCACATGGGTCACTGCCCCCACAAGCTTTCCCCCCTGAATGATGGGCGAACCGCTCAGTCCCTGCACGATTCCCCCGGTGAATGCCAGAAGATTCTCATCGTCCACGTGAAAATGAATGCCCTTATTGCTGTCAGCCGGTGTGTAATCTATAGAATCGATCACGATATGGTACAGCGCAGGCTCCCCGGAGGCATCTGACAAAATCACCGCCGGTCCCGTCTTGATCTCCTGCTTGTACCCCAGAGGATAAAGCGTTGCCTCGTTACAGATTTTTTCATAATAAGAATCTGCCAGTTTGCCGTAGATGCCCAGATCAGAATTTTCAGACACCTGGCCGATTTTGTTTTTCGAACCATAATAGACGATGCCCTTCAACTCCCCCGGCGTCCCCCGCTCCCCTTTCTGCACACCAAAAACCTCGGCCCGGTAAAGCCTGCCCTCCAAAAGGCGCAGAAGTTCTCCCGTCTCTCCGTCACCGATTCCATGGCCCAGAGCGCCAAAGTCCTGTTCCCGGTCAAAATAAGTCAGGGTTCCGATTCCCGCCATATCATCCTTGATCCACAGCCCCATCATATATGTGCCACTCTTTGCCATCACCGGAGTCACCGATACGTAAATCTGTTCCGATCCTCTCCACAACAGCAGGATCAGGCGTTTCCCCTGACACTCCTGTACCAACTGTACCAGTTCCTCCTTCTTAGTGATTTCTTTTCCGTCTACAGCTGTAATGTAATCGCCCGCCCGGAGAATATGCTCTGCCGGCTCCGCAAAACTCCCATCCGGCGTCTCAACAGGGCTGCTCCCAAGCACAAGGATTCCCTGGGTGGCACCGTAGATTCCCACCACCTGTCCTCCGGCGTATACGCTTTTTTCCGGGACGACAGAGACTTCCACCTCCTTCACCGGAAAAAGCCCAAACAGATAGCAGGTAATCCTGTGGAATCCCGCCTCCAGACGATCACAGCTTCCCGTCGCCTTCCTCTCCTGTACCAATGCAAAGGTACCGGCTCCGGCATCCGCCATGACCATCTGCTCCCCGGGAGTCTCTGCCAATACCACCGGCAGCTTCTGATCCAAAGCCAAAGCCTGTCCCTCCTCCAGATAGACTCTGTCCGGTATTGCATCCATCATGGTTCCGTAGGAAAAGCACAAAAGAATACATAAGTAAATCCAGATTAAATTTTCGAAAGCACATTTCAAAAAACGCCGCATACTATTTTTTCCTCCAAGGATAGTATGCGGCATTTTCACTATTTCATGTGTGCCATTGTTTTCATTTCTCTTGCGTTCATAAGGACCGTATCGGTAATCTGCACGCCTCCCAGCATCCGAGCCAGCTCAGCAACGCTCGCCTCTTCATCCAGAAGATGGATTCTGGAAACCGTAGACTCGTGCTCCACCGATTTTTCAATCAGGAAATGGGCATCTGCCATGGCAGCGATCTGCGGAAGATGCGTAATGCAGATGATCTGGTGGTTGGCTGCAAGTAAGTGCATCTTCTCCGACACCATCTGTGCCGTCCGGCCGCTGATACCACTGTCAATTTCATCAAAGATCAGCGTAGCGATCTGATCGCTTTCCGCCATCACGGTCTTTAACGCCAGGGCAATTCTGGAAAGCTCACCTCCGGAGGCCACCGCTGCCAGCGGCTTTAAGGGTTCTCCCGGATTGGTGGAGATCAAAAACTGTGCATCATCTGTGCCCGTGGAAGTATAATCCTCCGTTTTCCGGAAATCCATGGTAAATTTCACATCCAGGAAATTCAGATCTAAAAGTGCCTCTCCTATGGCTTTTGTGAGAAGTTCTGCCTGCGTCTTTCTTATGTCAGACACTTGGGTACACAGCTCATCCAGTTCCTTCTGTTTTTGTTTCAAAGATGTTAAAAGACGATTTAAGTATTCATCATAATCATTCAATACTGTGATTCGTTTTTCTTTTTCCTCGCAGTAGGATATGATCTCCTCCACGGAGTTTCCATACTTGGACTTGAGATGGTTGATCAGATCCAGACGCTGCCTTGTCTCATAATAGGTTTCCTCATCAAAGTCCTCCGTATCCAGATAAGCGGTAATTTCATGATGAAAATCACTGAGCAGACCATCAATGTCAGCCAACTGCTGCTCCAGATCCACAAGTCTGCTGTCATACTGGGTCACACCGCCGATTTCCCGCAGGGCACGTCCCACCAGTTCCGAAGCATTCTCCCCGTCTCCTCCGGTCAGTGCCGCAGCAGCCGCCGCTGCATCCATAATCTTTCGTCCATTGGTAAATCTGCGGAAGGTCTCCTCCAGTTCCTCATCCTCTCCCGGCTTTAGGTCTGCATCCCTTATTTCCTTAACCTCATATTCCAGAAAAGACAATTCCTTCTTACGCTCGGATTCATCTGTATTAGCCTCACTCCATTCCTCGGAAAGTTTCCGGTATTCCCGGAAACAGACTCCCAGCCGTTCCTTCCGGTCTCCCAGCCCGTGTTTTGCAAAGGCATCCAAGATCTCCAGCTGTTTCTTTTTGGAAAGCAGAGACTGATGCTCGTGCTGTCCATGAATATCGATCAAAAGCGCAGCAACCGCCTTCAGCCTTGAAACGGATACTGCCTCTCCATTAATTCTGGCCACCGCGCGGCCGGACGTAATCTTACGGCTCAGGATCACAAGGTCATCCTCCGGCTCCACAGACAACTCTTCCAACGCCTTCCTTGTGGATGCATCTTCCACCACAAATACCAGTTCCACCAGGGCGGATGACTCGTTATCCCGCAGCAGCTCTTTGGGGACTTTCTCCCCCAGGGCCAGACTGATGGATCCAATAATGATGGATTTACCGGCGCCGGTCTCACCGGACAAAATATTTAGTCCCGGTTTAAATTCTACTTCTGTCTCATCAATGAGAGCCAGATTTTTCACATGTAGGCTTTGTAACATATTTTCTCCTTACTACTTTCCCAAAGACAGCAGGATCTTTTTTACCTGTTCCGCAGAATCTGCAGAGCGGATCACACAAATGATGGTATCATCTCCCGCAATAGAGCCCAGAAGATCCGGAAGCTTCATGGCGTCCACGGCGGCTCCCACAGCCGATGCCATACCGGACACCGTATGGATCACAAGAATATTCTCTGCGATGTCCACAGACACAAATCCCTCCTGCAGAACCCTCACATATTTATCCATAAGTCCATTGTCCGCCTCAGAAAGAACCGCGTACTTTTGTCTGCCGTTCTCCGTAGAAATCTTCGTCAGCTTTAACTCCCGGATATCTCGGGAAACAGTGGCCTGCGTCACCACAAAACCTTCCTGTTCCAGATAAGCAGACAATTCCTCCTGTGTCTCCACATCATTTTTTCGGATCAGCTCCAGAATTTTCGCCTGTCGTTTCGCCTTCATAGATCCCCCTTACTTGCCACTTTTATCTCTGCATCTTCTTGCGGAGAATTTCCAAAAAGCTCTGATTGCTGAGCTTACAGATCTGAATGCGGGCCGATGCCTGCACAATGCGGACCCGCTCCCCCGCCTTCAGATGCCAGATGGTGTCTCCGTCAAAGCTGACACTGACAATCTCATCCCTCTGGAAACTGCGGCTTCCCACCTCAATTTCCACCACATCCTGAACTCCCAGCACGATACTCTGAGAATTCAGGTCATGGGCGTTGATAGGGGTCAGAAGCAGCATCCGGGCCTTCGGATCCACAATGGGACCTCCGGCAGACATGCTGTAGCCTGTAGATCCTGTAGGTGTGGCAACAATGATTCCGTCCGCGTGATAGGTGGTCAGGAATTCTCCATTGACGTATACCTGAAGCTGCAGCATGGACAGATCCCCCGCCCAGTGAATCACCACATCATTCAAAGCAAGATGTTCCCCATCGCCGTTTCCCGGCCGGCCGGAAAGCATAATACGCTCCTCCAGCATGTACTGGTCCTTCATCAGGGCATCAATTGCTGAAAACACAGTGGATTCCTCCAGTTCGCAGAGGTATCCCAGCGTTCCCATATTGACACCGATCAGTGGAATATGTAAGGACTCCACTCTGGTAGCCGCCCGAATCAGCGTTCCGTCGCCTCCCAGCACCAGAATACACTCTGTATCCTCCGGGATATCCGAAAGTTCAAAGTCCTTCTCTGCAGTCTGCTCCACATTGCTGACACAGATTCCTGCCCGGCCTCCCCGGTCTTCTATATAGGAGACAATTCTGCGGGACAGCCGAAGAGCGGGATCCTTAAAGATGTTTGTGATTAACATAAACTGTTTCATTACTTATCCAACTCCCCATGTGCTGCTTCCACCACGGCATGAATATCCACAGCCTCTGCCTGCTGCGGTGTCTGTGTTTTTTCCAGATGCACCAGATACTCGATGTTCCCCTCCGGTCCCTTAATGGGGGAATACTCCAGATTGTGGACAGAAAATCCGTTTTCCAGTGCGAAGGTAATTACAGTGGTAATCACTTCCTCGTGAACTGCCTTGTCCCTTACCACGCCCTTCTTTCCAACCTTATCCCGGCCGGCCTCAAACTGCGGTTTGATCAGGCATACCATCTGACCACCTGAACATAAGAGTTCTCTGGCAGGTCCCAGCACCTTCGTAAGAGAGATAAAAGACACATCCACCGATGCAAAATCCAATAGGTCCGCAATATCCGCCGGTGTAACGTAGCGGATATTGGTTTTCTCCATGCACACAACCCTGGGATCCTGTCTTAATTTCCAGGCAAACTGCCCGTATCCCACATCCACAGCATACACCTTCGCTGCGCCGTTTTGCAGCATGCAGTCCGTAAATCCCCCGGTGGAGGCTCCAATATCCATGCAGATTTTACCCTCCAGCGAGATATCGAAACGGGACATGGCCTTCTCCAGCTTGAGTCCGCCTCGGCTCACATACTTTAAGGTATTCCCATGGATCTCGATCTCACAGTCCTCGGGAAAGGTGCTCCCGGGCTTGTCCTCCCGGTTGTGTCCCACAAAGACATTGCCCTCCATGATCATGGTCTTCGCCTTCTCTCTAGAGGGTGCAAGTCCCTTCTTCACTAACAGTACATCCAAACGTTCCTTCATGCTTTCCTCACTTTATCCAAAATCAGCTCTGCCACACTTTGAGCGTCCAGTCCCAGGACCTGCTTCAACTGTTCCACACTTCCATGCTCCACAAAGGAGTCCGGAATGGCAACCCGAAGAAGGGCACCCGCTTTCCCTGTATCAGCCAGAGCTGCTGCTACATGCTCCCCCATGCCGCCGCTTTTCACATTTTCCTCCATGGTCACAAGAAGCTCATGAGTTTCGGCAAGCTCCCTCAGACAGTCCAGATCCAGAGGCGCCGCAAACCGCGCATTCACTACGGTGACATCAATGCCCTGCTCTGCCAGAAGCCCCCGCACCTGCCAGGCGGTCTCCACCATGGAACCAATGGCAAACAGCGCCACACGGCTTCCCCGAGCAAGAAGCTCCGCTTTTCCCTTTACAATAGGGGCACGATTTTCTTTCCATAAATCGCAGGCATCTCCACGGGGATACCGGATTGCCACGGGCTCCTTTGCTGCAATGGCATACTTTAACATATCGGAAAGCTCCCACTTATTCTTCGGAGCCATCACTGTCAGCTCCGGGATTGATGTCAGATAGGAAAGGTCAAAAATCCCCTGATGGGTTGCCCCGTCCTTTCCAACCAGACCTGCCCGGTCCACTGCAAACACCACCGGCAGCTTCTGGACACATACATCGTGGAGAATCTCATCATAGGCTCTCTGCAGGAAGGTGGAATACACAGCCACAACCGGCTTAAGTCCAGCCTTGGCAAGCCCTGCGGAAAAGGTAACCGCGTGTTCCTCCGCAATCCCCACATCAAAGAAACGATCCGGATAGAGATTGTGAAACCGTTTCAATCCGGTTCCATCCTCCATGGCAGCCGTCACTGCCACCAGCCGTGGCTCCTGCTCTCCCATCTTCTTCATGACCGTGGAAAAAACATCCGTATAATGAGCCTTATTCTGTTTCTTCAGAGGAATTCCGGTGGCAATGTCAAAGGGCTCCGTGCCATGGAAACGGGCCGGATGACGTTCTGCCGGCTCATAGCCCTCCCCCTTCTTCGTAATCACATGCACCAGCACCGGTCCCGGAACACGCTTGGCGTCCGCAAACACCCGCTGCATTTCCTTCAGATTGCTTCCGTCTACCGGGCCGAGATAGATGATCCCCATTTCCTCAAAAAACATACCCGGCACAAACAGCTGTTTTATACCACTCTTGGCATTCCGGATCTGCTTGATCAGGCGTTCTCCAACCACCGGAATCCGGTTCAGGGAATGCTCCACGCCATCCTTCAAATCCCGGTACACATCCCCGGTTCTGAAGTTGCTCAGATATCGGTTCAATCCCCCCACATTCTCAGAGATGGACATATGATTATCATTCAGAACAATGATAAAATTGGATTTCAGGAAAGAAGCATTATTCATGGCTTCAAAGGCGAGACCTCCCGTCAGCGCCCCGTCTCCAATGACGGAAATCACATGGTAGTCTTCCCCCGAAATCTCCCGGGCCGCCGCCAGACCAAGTCCTGCGGAAATAGAGGTGGAACTGTGTCCGGTATTGAAGCAGTCCGCCGGATCCTCCTCTGTCTTCGGAAAGCCGCTCATGCCTCCATACTGACGCAGTGTTTCAAAGCCGTCCTGTCTGCCGGTCAAAAGCTTATGGGTATAAGACTGATGTCCCACATCCCAGACAATTTTATCCTTTGTCAGGTCAAAGCAGAGGTGCAGCGCCATCGTCAGTTCCACCACCCCGAGATTGGAGGACAGATGTCCTCCCGTCACGGAAATACTCTCGATCAGAAAGCTGCGTATCTCATCCCGAAGCTGCTCCAACTGGCTCTCGTCCAGCTTCTTGATATCATTTACCTTGTGTAACTGGTCTAAAATCATGCTGATCCTCGATTCGTCTTCTTCTTTGTGTTATTTCTCCCGGTTGATGAGAAAAAGAAACAGTTCCTTCAAAAAGGCATGATTTCCTCCGCACTGCTCCAGAATGGAAACCGCTTCTGCAGAAAGCCTTTCCACATCCTTCTTCGCCTGTTCAATGCCCTCAAAGGTCACGTAGGTAGACTTCTCATTACGCCCGTCACTGCCGATGGGCTTCCCCAGGATTTCCAGAGTACCGGTCACATCCAGAATATCATCCCTGATCTGAAAGGCAAGTCCCAGCTTCGTGCCCGCTTCCTCCAGAAGCGAGGCCTCCTCCTCTGTGGCTCCCGCAAGAATTGCGCCGATTTTCAGAGAAGCCTCGATCAGAGCGCTGGTCTTCAGCCGGTAAATGAAATCCAGCTTCTCTCTGTCCACAGTCTGGGCCTTTTTTTCACTTTCCACATCCACCACCTGACCGCCGATCATCCCGTAGATGCCGGCCTTGGAAGCCAGCACCGCAAAGGCTTTGGGGAGTTTTTCATTCTCCGGGTGACGGCAAAGCTCATTGGCCACCGTCTCATAAGCATAATTGAGCAGTGCATCTCCGGCCAGAATCGCCATTGCCTCCCCATATACTGCATGGGTGGTTTTCTTGCCCCGGCGGTACTCATCATTGTCCATAGCCGGCAGATCATCATGCACCAGAGAGTAAGTGTGAATCATCTCCATGGCTGCCATAAAGGGATAGATTTCCTCCCCCTCACCGCCAAACAGCTCATAGGCTGCCTCCATCAACATGGGACGAAGTCTCTTCCCCCCGGCAAACACACTGTAATCCATCGCATCCAGAACCGTCTGCTGCAGGCCCTGCTGCCGGGGCATAAAGGGACGGATTTTTTCCTCAATCCGCGCCGCTCTTGCTGTTATCTGTGCTGCAATATCCATCAGAATTCCTCCAGTTCATTTCCATTCATCACAAGCATTGCCTTCTCAATGGTATCTAACGACGCATTTGCCGCCTGAATCTGGGCAATTCCCTGCTTATACAGTTCAAAGGATGCATCCAAAGTGATATCTGCAGATTCCATCCGGTCAAGAATCTCTTCGATTGCCGCGAAGCGCTCCTCCAGTCCCGGTTCCTTCTGCTCATCTTTGCCCTGCATCAATTCCTTCTCTTCCATATTCCTCATAACCTGTCCTATTCATTCTCTTTCTTTCCCGGCTCCGCTGCAAGGATTTCTTCGGCTTCACAGCGAATCGTTCCATCTGTCAGATGAACCAGAATCGTATCCTTCTGCGCCACCTCACGGATGCTTCGAAGTGCCCTTCCATCCGCCTGTTCCACATAGGCATAGCCACCGCTTAGCTTACGCATGGGGGAATAGCCCTCTAACGAGTTAGACAGCAGCACCAGTCTGTGCCGTTTTTCCTTCAGAATATTCTCCATACAAGCGGTCAGCCTTTCCTCCAGCTGGGCCGCCCTGCGTCTGTTCTCGTTCAGCCGGCTCCGGGGACTCAAATAACGCAGACGCGTACTCTGATGCTGCAGACGCGCCTTTGCCGCCATAAGCCTGCGCTCCAGTTCCTTCATAAGCCGCTGCTTTAAGGAAAGGATGTCCTGTCTGGCCTGTTCGTAATCAAACACCGCCTGCTCCGCCGCTGCCGAGGGCGTCGGTGCCCGAAGATCCGCCACATAATCCGCAATGGTCCAGTCCGTCTGATGCCCCACCGCCGAGATCACGGGAATGGGACACTCAAAAATCGCCCGGGCAACAATTTCCTCATTAAAAGCCCATAAATCCTCAATGGAGCCGCCGCCCCGGCCTACAATGATCACATCCACCGAAAGTGCTGTGAGAGCCCGTATTCCGTTTACCACGGAAGCCGCTGCTCCCTCTCCCTGCACCAGCGCAGGATAAAGGATCAGCTGGACGTAAGGGTTCCGCCTTGCAGAAACGTTGCGGATATCCTGGACGGCAGCTCCCGTAGGAGCCGTCACCACCCCGACCCTGCGGGCATATTTCGGGATAGGCTGCTTATACTCGTCCGCAAACATGCCCATCTCCTCCAGTTCCCGCTTCAACGCCTCGAACTTCAGGTACAGATTCCCCTCGCCATCCAGTTCAATTTGTCTGGCATAAATCTGGTAAACGCCATCCCTCTCGTAGACTTCCACAGACCCCGTCACAATGACCCGGTCACCCTCCTTCATAGGGAAGGAAAGACCTTTGCTTCGATACCCCGCGAACATGACTGCCCGCATGGTTCCCTGGGCATCCTTTAAGGTAAAATAAATATGCCCGCTGGAATGGTACTTGCAATTGGACACCTCACCCTTGATACAGAGATTCCGCAGCATAAAATCCTGCAGGAACATATTCTTAATATACTGATTAACCTGCCCGACAGAATAGATATTTTTTTTCATGCTGCAAACTTCGCCAGAATACCGTTGACAAAGGACGGGGATTCATTCGTTCCGTATTTCTTTGCAAGTTCAACTGCCTCATTGACAGATACCTTGTAGGGAATCTCCTCCTCAAAGCGGATCTCATAGACAGCAAGGCGGATCAGGGTCAGATCCACCTTCCCCATACGGCTGGTCTTCCACCCTTCAGCGACCGCATTGACTGCCTCATCAATCTCCTCCAGATGCGTGATCACATCCTCACATTTCTGCTTCAGGTAAGCAAGATCCTCCGCCTTCAGTCCGGGGGTCTCCTCCTCAAAAAGCTTCATCTGCTCCGGCAGTTCTCCTGCATCGTAAAACTCTATGCGAAAAAGCATTTTGAACGTATTTTCTCTTAATTCTCTTCTTGTCATTTTCTCTCCTCGGATTTGAAATTGTGTTATAGGAATTGCACCACTGCTTTGCGGCTTCTGCAATCCTGCACAAATGATAAAGGATGTCTGTATTCAGACATCCTCTATTATATCATATCCCTGTTGAAATAGAAATATTTAATTAGTTATTCGCCGTCATATCCACACTTGCAATGCGGACATTTACCACAGCAACCTTAAGACCCGTCATATTTTCAATGGCAGATTTGATCTTGTCCTGCACCTTGGCGGAAACCTCCGGAATACTGAAGCCGTAGGCGATATTGACGGCAACATCCACCTTCACTTCATCCTCCAGTACCTCCACCATAATTCCCTTGGAAAGGTTCTTCATGCCAAGTCTGCTGACAATCTCATTGGTAATATTACCAGCCATGGAACTTACGCCGTCAACCTCTGTAGCGGCAAGTCCTGCGATGATTGCAACAACCTCGTCTGCAATCCGGACATCTCCCACTGCATCAGATTTAATCTTATAGGTTTTTCTGCTATCAGCCATAATACAATGCCTCCTATGATCTCTTTCCTGTTATACAATCTGTCCTTTGGCCACATATACCTGATAAGAGTCATTGCCTGTCAGGGACTTGTTGTTTGTGATGGTGACATTCTTGTCCGTGATTACATACTCAACACTGGCATTTTCCCCGATCACCGTATCCTGCATCAGCACGCAGTTCTTAACCTTAGCGCCCTTGCCAACATGAACGCCTCGAAACAGCACGCTGTTCTCTACTTCACCCTCGATCACACAACCATCGGCAACCATGACATTCTTCGCCTTGGCTCCCTGAATATAACGTGTCGGATTATCATCACGAATCTTCGTATAGATCTGGTTGTCGGAGAAAAGCGCATTCAGGTTTTCTTCCTGAAGGAGTCTCATATTCTCCTCGAAATAACTCTTGGTATCATGAATATGTGCTACATAGCCTTCATAACAATAACCCCTGATATCAAGATTGTCAATCTGTCTATCCAGAATATCCCGCACAAAATAGGTATAGCCCCGCAGGTATGCATCATCAATCATCCTAATCAGTAGTTCCCTTTCAACCACATAAATATTCAGACTGAAATTCATCTCGCCGTCTTCCGTTGGGTTGATATAGATCTTGCTTACCCGGTCTCCATTGATTCCGAGGGAATAATACAAATCTTCACTGGAAGTACTCTGGCGGATCAAAGCCTCCGGAATCGACTGCTTGCGGTATACCATGGTAACATCCGCGCCGCTCTTGATATGAGCATCCAAAAGCTCATTAAAATCAAAGTTAACCGCAATATTGGCATCGCTCAGAATAATGTATTTCTCCGTCTGCTTATTCAGATATCCCCGGATACTCTCAAGAGCTTCGATTCTTCCCGCGTACATCTTCACCTGCTTCTGGGCAAATGGTGGAACAATGTTCAGTCCGCCATTCTTACGAACCAGATCCCACTCACGGCCGGATCCGAGATGATCCAGAAGGGAATGATAATTTTTGCGGACAATCACAGAAATATTGTCAATTCCGCTATGTACCATACTGGAGATAATGAAATCACACATACGGTATCTGCTGGCAAAAGGAATCGATGCCATCAGACGCTCCGAGACGAGTTCCGGTACCAGTGAATCATAGCTGTTCGGGAAAATAACTCCCAATGCCTCTGCCTTTGAATTTACCATTTCTCCTCGCCCTCCTTTACATCTTCATATACCATGGCATTCGGTCCGACCTTAGCTCCGGCACCGATGGTCACACCGGCAGCGATGGTTGCCACCTCGCCGACACCTTCGCCCTCCGGGGTCTCTCCCACCTGGGCATTCTCCTCGATGATGGCGTTCTCCGCAATGATACAGTGCTTTACAATAGCGCCAGCCTTAATCACAGAGCCGCCCATCACAACGGCATCCTCAACGACAGCCCCCTCTTCCACCGTAACGCCGGCGAACAAAATGGAGTGCTTCACAGTTCCCTTCACATTACATCCATCGGTGATCATGGAATTGTCAACAACTGCATTCTCCCCAACTCTGTGGCCGGTCTTCCCACTGTTACGGCTATAAATCTTCCAATTCTCATCAAAAAGGTCAATTCCACTGTGCTCCGGATCCAGAACCTCCATATTAGCCTCCCACAGAGACGGAATGGTTCCTACATCCTTCCAGTAACCATTGAACCGGTAAGCATACATCCGGCGGTTATCACGGAGGAGATTTGGAATAATATTGTTACCGAAATCATTCTCCGAATTGGGATCTGCCTCATCTTCGATCAGATACTTCTTTAAGATGTCCCAATTAAAGATATAAATTCCCATGGAAGCCAGATTAGACTTTGGCTCCTTCGGCTTCTCCTGGAACTCCGTGATCCGGTCATCCTCATCTGCCACCATCAAGCCGAAACGGGAAGCCTCCTCCCACGGAACCTCCATAACAGCAACAGAAAATTCGGCATTCTTCTGCTTATGGAATTCCAGGAAATCGCTGTAGTCCTGCTTACATATCTGATCTCCGGAAAGAATGATCACATACTGCGGATCATATCTCTCGATAAATGCGATATTCTGGTAAATTGCATTGGCCGTGCCCTTATACCAGTCAGATCCGGATGCCTTCTGATAAGGTGGAAGCACATGCACGCCTCCGTACAGACGATCCAGATCCCATGGCTGACCGTTTCCGATGTACTCATTCAGTACAAAAGGCTGATACTGTGTAAGAATACCAACTGTATCAATACCGGAGTTTACGCAGTTCGAAAGCGGAAAGTCAATGATCCTGTACTTTCCTCCGAACGGCACTGCCGGCTTAGCAAGCTTCTGCGTCAACGCATATAATCTGGAACCCTGGCCCCCGGCAAGCAACATTGCAACTAGTTCTTTTGCCATTTAAGTATCCCCCTTCCAACACGAGAAAATTATATATATATATCGTACCATAAATTTTAGAAAAAGCATAGTCCTATTGTAATATTTTTCTGTTTTTTCATGTTCTCGCTCCAATTTTGTATGCATTATGCCAAACACATAGTAAAGCCGAAGACTTCTGCCTCCGGCTTATCTGGTATAATCAACTCTGTTGTGTCTTATCCGCCCTCCTCCATGATACATTTGTTTGACTGAATTTGACTTTTATTTTTTTGATAAATTTATTATACTTTCCATCATTTTCCAAATCGTGTCCATTTTAATCAGAATTTCTTCCCGATTTTTGTCACAACCGGGTCATTTCTGAACTATTCACACCAAACTCTTGCAATTTTATTCTCACACTACCTATAATAAGGGCAGTTTTTGACAGTACAGGGAGGCAGTCGGCATGATCAGCAAGGAACAAATGGTAGAAAATTTTGGAAACAGCATGGAACGGGAACGCCTTGTGTTAGGATATTCCCAGCAGCAGATGGCGAAGGCACTGGATATG
This sequence comes from uncultured Lachnospiraceae bacterium, assembly GCA_900316805.1. Lineage (GTDB taxonomy): Bacteria > Bacillota > Clostridia > Lachnospirales > Lachnospiraceae > Roseburia. The sequence goes on along the minus strand of ONEJ01000003.1, from coordinate 6,881 downwards.
TCGCTCTCTTCTTATAAGAGAATCCTAAGCGGAGAGACCAATAAGATTGATCTGTACACCGCCCATCTTCTGACCTCTCTGACCGGAAAGCAGTCTGCAGAGCTGTGTGGTCTGCTGGATTCACTGCAGAGAGCCCGAAGTGCCATGGGTGATCTCTCCCAATCACAACTTCGCTTTGTGGACGAAATCATCCGCTTCGAACTGCAGTTTTCCAAAGACCTGAAAACCGGGGAAAGCATCGACGACTACGTGACGCTGCTCATCCCAACAGGAAATATGCAGGACGGCATGTATCTGGACTCCTGTTCCCTGAAAAAAGTCAATGTCGCCCAATACCGAAAACGCTACGGGGACGCCATCGACTGCGCTATCCAGATTACCAGCAATCATCTGCACCCAGCCTATGTAAAAAATGATATCCTGCTGATCAGCCGCACACCTATCCGGGACGGTGATACCGGAATCTTTATCCACCGCCCCTCCGGTCTGGCATATATCCGTAAAATGCAGCAGTCCTCCCCCTGCATACTAGAGCCGGTCAGCATGTTTGGCCGCACATTTACCATAGATTCCAACAACAAGGAAGAGCTTTCCCAGTGGATCAAATTCGGCCGCGTGATCACCAAAATGCGAAGTGACCCTGTCATTATCTCCGTTACAGAAAATGGGGAAAACGAGGAAGAAGAGGCATAAGAAATAGTATTGTTTGTTCTTTATTTTTCGTCATGCAGAGTACTCTCCTTACTTCTCTTTTGACGAGCAGGCGTCCACCGACAGCAACCACTTCATCATTCTGAAAATGCTTGACCGCCCGGTTTTAAGCCCGGTTACTGGAATCAGGACGCTTACTGAAAATCAGAGTTTTTTATCATCCTTATCTACTATGCTATAGTTTTACGACTTTCCGTTCGAGTTCTGTATGATTTAGGATCTCTTCTCTGTAATCTCCAACCCCACCTCAACCTGCAGCACTCGCTCAAACAGCCCCAACTCAATGACTGCAGTCCGCTTATGCCGGTTGATTCTCTTCACGATTCCTTCCATCCCCTTAAGCGGCCCGGAAAGTATCTTCACCTCATCATGCTCAATAATTCCCTGCGACATCTCCACAATCTCATCCGCATCCACCAGTCTCTTAAGTGCCGCCTCTTCCTCCGGATAAATCGCAGCAATCGCATCGTCCGCCTTAAGCATCTGGGTAAATTCCGGCACTGCCTTCAGTGCCTTGGCAAAGTCTGTGATATCTTCCGCTACCACAAAAAGATAGCCCGGAAACAAAACCCTTTGTATTTCCTGCCACTGCCCTTTGATTTTTTTTTGTATCTTTTTCTCCGGTATCACAATGCGCTCAAAGGCATCTGCCGGAATCATCACATCCAGCATTCCCCGAACCTTATGCTCTTTTCCCGTCTCTACCCAGAGGACATACCACATAACTTTTCCTTTCTTTCGGGCAGGCTTCGCCCCTTCATCCCCCAAAACAACCTTCACCGTCTTCTATCTTCGCTGGCAGAACCGCTCATGGATTTATTGGAATCTCAAGCATTGCCGCAATCCCCTGAGCCACTAAATAACTCCCTCATAATTTCCACTTTACCATAATAACCCCCACTAATTCGAATAAATATCCTCCGTATTAATAAACTCATACGGCGTCTGCTGATACACGTAATAATTCAACCAATTCGCATAAAGGATATTCCCATGGGATCTCCACTGCAGCATCGGCTTCTGCTCCGGATCATCCTGCGGATAATAGTTAAGCGGCAATTCAATCGGCAGCCCCTTATCCCGGTCTCTCACATACTCCTTGTGCAGGGTCAGCCGGTCATACTCCGGGTGTCCCATGACGAAGATCTGGCTTCCGGTCTTGTTGATCACAAGAAATACCCCCGCTTCCTCGCTCTCCGCCAGGATCATCAGATCCTCCTGCTTTAGGATATCCTCCTTTGGCACCTCTGTATGGCGGGAATGGGGTGCATAGAAATAGTCGTCAAAACCGCGGACCAGCGGTATTTTCCGGTTCATAACCTTATGCCGGTATACCCCGAACATTTTTTTATCCAGCAGCTTCTTGGGAATCCCGTAGTGGTAATAAAGCCCCGCCTGGGCGCCCCAGCACAGATGCAGGGTGGAGGTCACATGGGTCTTGGACCACTCCATGATCTCACAGATTTCCTCCCAGTAATCCACCTCTTCGTACTCCATCAGTTCCACCGGTGCACCGGTGATGATGAGCCCGTCAAAATAGCTATGCTTGATTTCGTCAAAAGTCTGATAAAATTTGTTCAGGTGGCTTAATGAGGTATGGGTGGACTCATGGGAAGCCGGTGTCACGAAGGATACATCCACCTGCAGCGGTGTATTGGACAGGGAACGAAGGATCTGCAGCTCCGTGTCCTCCTTCAGCGGCATCAGGTTCACGATCACGATATTGATGGGCCGGATATCCTGATGCATTGCCCGGTTTTCGTCCATGACAAATATATTTTCTCTCTCCAGAATCTCCTTTGCCGGGAGATCACTCTGTGTTCTAATTGGCATTTCTATTCCTTCTTTCTTTTGAACGGCGGTTTTATATCATTTTCGTAACTGTTCAGAACCATGAACAGTTACTCATTTTCTACTTTGTGGTATCCGGAAACATACAGCACCCTGAAACATTCCGGATCAACCGGTTTACGGAACATACCGCGCAATAAATTCATCCTCTGATATGATTGGAATTCCAAGTTCCTTTGCTTTTTTATTCTTGGAGGAAGTGGATTCCACATCGTTGTTCACCAGGCAGGTGGTTTTTTTCGATACGCTGCCGCTCACCTTTCCACCCTGACTCTCCACGTATGCCTTGAACTCGTCCCGGTTCTTATAGTGATGCACATCTCCTGTAATGACGAAGACCATACCGGCACAGGTTCCGCCCTCCGTGTTCTTTGGCTCCACCTTCTCGATGGAAAGTTCCTTAAGAAGCCGCTCCAGCTGACTGCGGTTACTTTCCTGGGCATACCAGCTGCGGATGGAGTTGGACCGCTCCACACCGATACCGTCAATATCCTCGAAGCCCTCGCCCTTTTCCAGCCTCTGTAAAAAGGCGTCAAAGCCGATGCTTCCCACAATTTTTTTGCCTGCATCCACTCCGATAAAAGGGATACACAGGGCAAAAATGAAATTCACCGGATGTACACCCCTGCTTTTTTCAATGGAATTTTCCATATTTGCTACGGATTTTTCCCCGAAGCCCTCCATCTCCATGATTTCACCGAAATGCTCCTTCAGATGATAAATGTCTGCAAATTCATGGATAAAGCCCGCATTGATAAAGCGAAGCATCGTCTGGATGGAAAGTCCGTCGATATCCATCCCCCATTTGCTGACAAATCGGGTAAATTTCTTCACATTCTTGGCCGTGCATTCCGGATTGGTACAGCGTAATGTCTTCGTGCCGCTGTGGCTGCTGACGCGGACCTCTGTGGGCGCGTGGCACACCGGGCACTCCTTGGGAATTTCCAAGTCTCCGCTTGCTTCCTTCACGGCGATGACCTTGGGGATGATCTTGTTGGCCTTGATGACGGAAAGCACACAGTTTCGCCCGATTCCCAGGCGCTCAATCTCGCTTAAGTTACACAGGGACGCCCGGGATACCGTGGTTCCCTCGATCTGTACCGGCTCAAAGACCGCCACCGGCGAGATGGTGGACACCGCACAGGACCATTCCACATAGGAAAGTCTCGTATCCACTGCCTCGTCCTGCCACTTGAAGGCCAGTCCTGCCCTTGTGGCGTGGTGTCCCGTGACACTTCCCGAAGCCGCATACTCTGTATCATCATAGGAGATGACCAGTCCGTCCACCGGAATGTCCATCTTTCCCTGTTCTACCCGCTTGGTCCAGCGCTCTACCACTTCAGGCAGCCCCTTGACGTCCGTTGCCTCCCGGTCCACCACCGTAAAGCCCAGCTGCTCCAGATACTCCATCCGCTCTCCCCAGGAGACCATGGGCTCGTCCAGATGCACCAGGGTAAAGGCGTGAAATACCACATGCCGCTCCTTTACCTCCGCCGGATCTTCCAGATTCAGTGTGCCGGAGGCCAGATTTCTGGGGTTTGCATATTTCTCGTCATCGTCCTCGATGGTATCGTTGATCATGGCAAAATCCGTATAGGAAATGGCCGCCTCCCCCCGCACCACCAGGTGTCCCTGATAATCTATGGTCTGGGGGAATCCGCCGATGGCATTTTTCAAAAAAGTAATATTAGTTCCAATGGTTCCGTTTCCTCTGGTGAGGATCTTGGTCAGCCTGCCTCCGTCATAGGTCAGCACCAGCGTCAGGCCATCCAGCTTCCAGGAAAGCCAGACTTTCCGCTCTCCTGCCCACTCCATAAGTTTCTCCACCTGCTTCGTTTTCGCCAGGGAAAGGGCCGGGAATTCATGGGGCTCCTTCGCCCCGCTTCCCTCCTCGGAAAAGCCCGCATTCTGGGTGGGGCTCTCCGGCAGGATATAGCCCGTCTCCTGTTCCAGAGCAGTCAGCTCATCAAACAGGGCGTCCCACTCATAGTTGGACATGATCTCGTCCTGCCCGTTATAGTAGGCTGCCGATGCCTTATTTAATTGTTGTACCAGTTCTTCGATCCGTTGTTGTTTTGCTTCCATATTTATTTCCTGTTCTGATTTTTATTCTGGTCCATGCTTCGCTGCGCCGCCGGGGCGTTGCTGGAGGTCTCCAGCAGCTTCGTCAGCTGCCTGTATTCCTCCGGTGTTACATCCCGATAGTTTCCCACCTCAAGATCTCCCAGCTCGATATTCATGATGCGCTCCCGCACCAGGCGCACCACCCGGTAGTCAAAATATTCGCACATCCTGCGGATCTGACGATTGAGCCCCTGGGTCAATATGATGTGAAATTCCTTTTTCCCTGTCTGCCACACCTTGCATTTTCTCGTAGTAGTGTTTAGTTCCACCAGCGGAACACCGCCTGCAAGTCCTCTGAGAAAAGAGTCCGTCACCGGCCGGTTCACCGTCACGACATATTCCTTTTCATGGCGGTTTCCCGCCCGCATCATCTTATTGACGATATCTCCGTTGTTGGTCAAAAGCAAAAGTCCCTCGGAATCCTTATCCAGCCTTCCAATGGGGTAAATACGTTTCGGATAATGGATATAGTCAATGACATTATCCTTCTCCCTTTTTTCCGCCGTACAAACGATTCCTTTCGGCTTGTGAAAGGCAATAAGGATCATTTCTTCTTCCTTGGCTACCGGCTTTCCCATAAAGCAGACCTTCTGCCCCGGCGTTACGCTTTCTCCCATCTGGGCAATCCTGCCATCGATGGTTACATTGCCCGCCCGGATCTGCCGATCTGCCTCCCGCCTTGAGCACACTCCGGCTTCGCTTAAGTATTTGTTGATTCTGACCTCCACAGTCTTTCCCTCACTTGTAAAAAACGCGGAGACCTGACAGCCTCCGCAGATTTTTATTTCTTCTTGATTTCCTTAAGCAGTTCGCTCTTGATATAACCTTCCTGCCCCTGGAATTTTACCTTCGTCCATTCGCCTTCTGTTCCAAGCTTCTCCAGCTTCACACCGAGAGTCACCATTCCAAGAACCTCTGCATCGGTGCCAGGCTTCTCTCTGACTTTACAGATATCCAATGTCTTAACCATCGTTGGACCGTCATCCGAAGTATCTTCCTTCTGGGTATCCTCGGTTTGTGCGTCCTCTGGCTTGGTATTTTCAGCCGCCTGCGTATCCACCTGCGGATTCTCGCTCTGCTGCGTGTCTTCCTTCTGGGTATCCTCTGCAGCGACTACGGATTCACGCCATTTTGCCATTGCATTGCGAAGTGTTCCGCCTACCATGTTGGCAAGCTTCTCATCACTCTTCACAGCCTCATCGTAGCGGGACTGCACTTCCTTCTGCAGCGCCACCACATCGGCACTCTTCTCATAAGCCAGAATCATGGAATACAGATTTGCATCCAGTTCCTGATCCAGGAAGCTGAAATTATATGCGGAATATACATTATTGATATAAAGATTGCCCTTACCGTCTCTCTCCACATAGAAGAAATCCATTCCCGGAGCCATTGTATCTACATCCTTAAACTTCAGATCATAGCACACCGAAACCATATAGGAATCCTCCGATGCTCCCGGCATGGAATAGCATACAATATTCTGGTAATCCTCATAATATTCCGAAAAAGTCAATATATAACTCTTTTCATTGTCCGTCAGAGGCTGCGCCATCATCTCCAGCGACTCCAAATCCCCGCCGGCATATGCCGCATAATAATTGTTCAAAAGCTCTGCCAGCTCCGGATTCGCGTCCTTTTCCAGCTTTCCGGTCATCTCGTATCCATCAGCCGCCTGCTGCGTACCACCGGCTAAATTTGTCTCCTCTGTTGCGTTTTGTGCATCGGACAGCTTGTCCCCCTTTTTCCCTGTGCAACTGACTAAAACAATCACAAAAACAAAAAGAAGCGCTGCCGTGCCAAAATATCTCTTGTATTTCAGCAGGAAATCAGTCACTTTCTGCATATCAATTCTCCATTAATCTTCTTATTCAAATTTTTCGATATCTGCATTGCTCTTAACAGTTCTTTGGTTGCAATTAACTATACATCATGATTATTGTGCATATTGAACTGTTATAATCAAAAACCCTGCTCTTCACAGGATTTTTGATTAGCAAGTGCACCCGGCGGGAATCGAACCCGCATCTCAGGAGTCGGAGTCCTACGTTCTATCCATTATACTACGGCTGCATATGTAATGCTTCCGAAGGAAGTATTACCTACGTACACGCTTCGCGTCAGCGAACTCTCATGCGTGTGCTCCTTCTTCCGAAGGAAGTATTACCCGCACACACGCTTCGCGTCAGCGAACT
>ONEJ01000005.1 GCA_900316805.1 uncultured Lachnospiraceae bacterium | reverse complement strand
TATTTTATTTTATGCGGATGAAACAGCGGATCCGTGAAGGAGAGGGAGTGGAAATGGCTTTGACAACAGATACCCTGCAGGACAAGCTTGTGAATGGAAAAAGTTTGAAAAAGATTCTGGACAGCGAGACGGATGCCTTTGCGGAAAAGTCACTGCCGGAATATCTACGGGAGTTGTGTGATGAGCGGGGACTGCTTCCGGAGCAGGTCATCCGGAAAGCTCAGATTGACCGCACCTACGGCCACCAGTTTTTTAACGGCAGGAGAAATCCCTCCAGGGACAAGCTGATTCAGCTGGCTGTGGGATTTGAACTGTCGCTGGATGAGACACAGACGCTTCTGAAAAAAGCTGGGAAAGGTGTACTTTATGCCAAGATTAAGCGGGATGCCGCATGTATTTATGGGATTTCCCATGGGATGAATATCATGGAAATCCAGGAATTGCTGTTGTCTCTTGACCTGCCGTTACTGGGGAAGTTTTAATCAGGTTTCGGAAAAAATTGTGTCAGGCTGCGGTCTGACAGATGAAGGACGATTTTGCAGGAAAAGGTGTTCAAAAAGGAGGAACGTGTCTATGGAAAAAAATGATATTTTTGAATTTGATGCGTGCGGAAGCTATGAAGCGGAGCTTCCCCGGGAGATTACGGAAGCATACGATATTATTGAATGCCTGAGTGTTTCAGAGGGATGCGATACCCTGCTGATTCAAAAGAAGGAGAGCGGACAGAAGGCTGTGGTGAAATGCTGCCGCAGGGGAGGTTATCTCTATGAGCAGGAGAATCAGACATCTCTGGAGAATCTATGCGCCGAAGTTCCGTATTTTATGGGAGAGTACAAAAACGAACATTATCGCTGTATTGTGCGGGAGTATATGGAAGGATCTGGCAAATAATGACATTTCGGATATTACAGTTCTTGCAGGTAAGGAACAGTTGACGGATCTGAGCCTCCTTGATGATGGTAAGCTGGAAAGCATTGAGGCAATCCGCACCTGCCCGTCCCTTTGCACGTTGTATCTGAATAATACCGGAAAATACGATGGGAGTCCGATCAGGGCATTTGAGCGATTGGACACGTTGGGCATTAAAAACGATTCGGATGCATGGAAATATCTAAAGGGAATGTATATCAATACCCTTGAGGTGGGAGCTTCCGGTCAGACAGATCTGGAGTGCATCAGGGATGTTGCCTATGTCAATCAGCTCTATATCCGCTGGTCAGATATCCGGGATATCTCGGCACTGACAGGTCGGGAGGACATCACGTTCCTCAATATGGAAAGCTGTGTGATCGATGATCTCTCGCCGCTGTTTACGATGCCCAATCTCGCCACCGTGGAAATGAGTGCCATTGAGAAGGACCGGATGGAGGAGCTGATCGCAGAGTATGGCGAACCATCTTTCCAGATCGTGTATCTATAGTAGTTGAATAAAAAAGGGATGTAGTCTGTGTGCAGGCTGCATCCCTTTTTTGTATGCAAAATTGGTAAAATAATCACACCTATCCAAAAAATGGAAGAGTGAAAGAGGTGACCGAATGCAAAAATCCACGAGTGCCTTATTAAATAAAATTGTGAGCAGCAAGGATTTTCAGGATGTGTTAGATAAGAATGAAGATGCCTTTGAGGAGATATCCATATCGGAATATTTGAGGAGGCTCTGCGACGAGCGTGGCATGATTCCGGAGCAGGTGATCAAGAAAGCACAGATCGACAGAACCTACGGTCATCAGATTTTTAATGGTACCCGCATTCCTTCGAGAGATAAGCTTCTTCAGATCGCCTTTGGATTTGGTTTGTCTTTGGATGACACGCAAACCCTTTTAAAAAGTGCGGGCAAAAGTGTGTTGTATCCCAAATTCAAAAGGGATGCGGCAATCATTTTTGGCATTTTCCATCAGATGAGTGTGATGGATGTGCAGTATCTTCTGACAACCATCGACGTTCCGCTGCTGGGAGAGACATGATTTGGCTGTAAAGGGGTTGGACATATGTGTGCAGGCTGCATACCTTTTGGGGAGAAGGAAATGTTAAAATTAACCATACATGAAAACAGGAAGGAGAACTGCTTATGAAAACAATTTTGAAACGTGTAGTAACAATGATCGGTGCCGGGATAATGGCTCTGAGTCTGCTGGCTCCGGTGACAGAGGTATCAGCTGCAAGCAAGAATAAGGTGGTTGAGGTTCCGGTGAATTTTACCAATGTGAGCTGGGAGGATCTGGAGAAGTGTGATTACAATGCTTCCAAAACGGATCTTAACCTTTGGAATTTTGGGGAACCAACGGCCTACTCAGAAAGCTATCGTGTAAGCTACAAACTTTATGTTCCGGCAGCTTATATGAAAAAAGGCACCAGTAGCCTGTCCATTTGGGGCAACTTAAATCTCGATGATGTCACAGAAGAAGAATGGAAATATGGTGGATTCTTAGAACTGCCGGGATTTGATTTTCACGATGGGGTTGCAACCCAGTGGAATGAAGAAGAGCAGAAAGAGAATCCGGCTGATTTTGTGACCGTCAAGAAGACCGGTGATTTTTATGTGCTTACATACGATGCAACAACAGGCTCGTTGAACAAAGATGAAAGTGTACAGACGGACATTACCAAGTCGGAGAAGGTAGCAGTAAGCTTTTCTACAGGAATACAGGGCATCATGATAAATGCGAAAAATTCTGCCCTGTATTTTGATGATTTTACAGTGACAAAGGCAGATGGAACTGTTCTGATCAGCAAGGATTTTACATCAGATAAAACAGTTGAGGGAGATATTCACATTTACCCGGTTAATGATTGGGACAAGGAATCTAAGAGCATCAAGATTTCCACCATCACAGATAACAAAGTGCTGACAGTAAAATCAACCAAGGCCACAGTTAAGGTTGGCAAGACCACTAAGATTTCCGCTACAGCAACACCGGCTACGAAGATTACCTATACTTCTTCCAACAAGAAGGTTGCTACCGTAAACTCCAAGGGTGTGATTACCGGAAAGAAGACCGGAAAGGCAACCATTTCTGTTAAGGCAAATGGTAAGACGGTTAAGGTGACAGTTACAGTGAAAAAGTAATTGTGTGAAAGAAATCCTGTGAAAAATAGTGTGAAAAAGATCGTATAAAAAAGATCATATGAAAAAATCGTATGAAAGATTGTATGAAGAAATAGGATATGGAAAAACAAGGAAGCGGTTCTCCATTGTGGGGGTCGCTTTTTTGATACTTTAATTTGGGAAGCCCTTTTGGTTACTTTATAGAAAAGAATATTCTCGGCGTATTCTTGTGATGGTGAAAAGTAATCCAAAATATCAGAGAAAGAAATAGATTCATCTTGTATTTTCGTAAATCTCATTTCCTGTTTGGCGCCCACACTGGTTGCTATGTTAATATAAACTTTTTGCAAAATTGGGCGGTGATGGCTTACCGGCATTCTTATCGTCCACAAAAAATTAAATCATAGTTGGAATATGGGCGATAGGAGAGGAAATCGTCCTCTACAGCCCAAAATATAGGCTGATGTAAGGAAATTATGGGCGATGGGAGAGAAAAATTGCTTCCGTCGCCCATATTCCGCGTATACATTTGCATTTTATGGGCGGTGGGAAAGCAGACTACTTTCCACCGCCCAAACTCGTGATAAGACTCTTGCGAGTATTTAAATCCGGTGGATTGTAATTGGTTTTATGGGATTTGGGAAGGTGCATGGAAAATGATGTGGAAAAATATCTCACATACTTGTATAATAAGGTCTGGTACAGCCAACAAATAGGTAAATGATATAAAACACGCGGAACAATATCGAATGAGGTAAATAACAATATGAATAGAGAACAACTGAAACTATATGCGGTAACAGACCGCAGCTGGCTCGGCAACGAGACTTTATATGAGCAGGTGGAAAAAGCACTGAAAGGTGGAGCCACCATGGTGCAGCTTCGGGAAAAGGAACTGGACGAGGCAGCTTTCCGGAAGGAGGCTGAGGAACTTCTAAAGTTATGCAGAAACTATCATGTGCCGTTTATCGTGAATGATAATGTGGAACTGGCAAAAAGCATCGGAGCCGACGGCGTTCACATCGGACAGTCCGATATGGAACTGACCCGGGCGAGAGAAATGCTGGGGCAGGATGCCATCATTGGGGTAACAGCCAAGACGGTGGAGCAGGCGAAGGCAGCCGAGACCGGTGGAGCGGACTATCTCGGCAGCGGAGCGGTGTTTGGCAGCAGTACCAAGCTGGATGCAAAGCCCATGGATCACGCTCTGCTGCAGGAGATTTGTGAGAGCGTTCATATTCCGGTGGTGGCCATTGGCGGAATTACAGGAGAGAATGTTATGAAGCTTACAGGCCGGGGCATGGCGGGCGTTGCCGCGGTCAGCGGTATTTTTGCCTGCCCGGATATCGAAGCAGGAACCAGGAAGCTGCGGGAGCGGGTGGAGCAGATATTGGAGCCATAGAGGCGGGAACTTTTGGATGGGAAGCTTTACATAGCTTTGCATATGAAACATCCTTTTGAAATGAATGTTCGAAGCATCAATGCTTATCAAAAGAATTCGGATCTTGCAGTTAAATTCAGGTGATGGGAGAAGGTGAAAATGTGATGGCTGCGGTCAATGCACTGACGGGTAAGGAAGCACCGGACATGGGGACGTCATACATGGGAATATAAAGTATGAGAAATCAGAAAAAAATTAGTAACAGGATATATATTCGGAGAATTTGAAGAAGCAGGAAAGGGAGGATAGAACATGAACACAGCACTGACAATCGCAGGCAGTGATTCCAGCGGAGGCGCGGGAATCCAGGCAGATATTAAGACAATGACCGCCAACGGCGTGTACGCCATGAGTGCCATTACCGCATTGACGGCTCAGAATACCACGGGAGTTGCAGATATTATGGAGGTAACACCGGAGTTTTTGGCGAAGCAGATAGATTGCATTTTTACAGATATTTTTCCAGATGCAGTGAAGACCGGCATGGTGTCTTCCGCAGCATTGATCGAAGTGCTTGCAGAGAAACTGAAAAGCTATGGTGCGAATAATATTGTGGTAGATCCGGTAATGGTAGCCACCAGCGGGGCGCGTCTCATCAGTGAGGATGCGGTTGCAACCCTGAAAAAAGAGCTGCTCCCCATTGCCACACTGATCACTCCAAACATACCGGAGGCGGAGGTGCTTGCGGAGATGGAGATTCGCTCCAAGGAGGATATGGAACAAGCGGCAAAGCATATTTGCGAGGCGTATGGATGCTCGGTTCTTCTAAAAGGCGGACATCAGCTGAATGACGCCAATGATCTGCTATACGAAAAAGACGGACGCGCCACCTGGTTTGAGGGAAGGCGCATAGACAATCCCAACACTCACGGAACCGGCTGTACCTTGTCCAGTGCCATAGCTTCCAATCTTGCAAAGGGGCGGGATCTGAAGAATTCTGTGCACTATGCCAAGGATTACATTTCCGGGGCACTTTCGGCAATGCTGGATCTGGGAAAAGGAAGCGGGCCTATGAATCATGCATTTTGCATTCCGGAATTTAGAATCGGTCAGGATGTGTGAGATTGATGTATCTGGTACACCGAATACTATGTATTAATTACTTATTATTCAGTGTACTAGCATTTCCTTAAAACAAATCAGGAAGATAAGAGAAACAAGGAAAGTGCATGAAATAGGAAGTACGGATTCAGCAGAAGCAGGTACACAACATAAGAAGGAGAAACTAATCATTATGGAAAGACAAAGAAACAATATTAGAAAACTGACATTGACGGCACTTTTTACCGCGGTGGCGGTGGTGGGAAGTCTTATTTCCTTTCCGGTGTTCGGATCCAAATGCGCACCGGTACAGCATCTGGTCAATGTGCTTTGCGCCGTAACCATCGGTCCCTGGTGGGGACTGGCGGCGGCATTTCTTGCAGCACTGATCCGCAATTTGCTGGGACTTGGAACCATCCTGGCTTTTCCGGGAAGCATGTGTGGAGTGCTGTTGGCAGGCCTGCTCTACCGCTTTTTCCCGAAGCTGCCCTGCGCCTATGTGGGGGAGGTATTTGGAACAGGAATCATTGGCGGAATGATCGCATACCCGCTGGCGGCTTTTGTACTTGGAAACGATGCGGCGGCATTGTTTACTTTCGTGGTTCCCTTCCTTATCAGTACCTGTGCGGGAACATTGATCGCAGCTGTAGTCACGATTCCTATGAAGGCGTCGGGACTTCTGGCAAGGCTTACCCAGAGTTTGGACGGAGAGTGAAAGGACGGCTGAGAAAAGGGAAAATGGAATTGACAGGAACAAAAATAGCGGAAATATACGAAAAAATAAACCAACAACGCCCCATCATCCACTGCATCACCAATGCGGTAACCGTGAATGACTGCGCGAATATCCTTCTGGCTGCGGGGGCATCCCCCACCATGGCACATCATCCGCTGGAGGCAGCAGAAATCACAGAAGGTTGTACCAGTCTGGTGTGTAATTTTGGCGCCATCGACGTTTATGAAGCTATGTTGGCAGCGGGAAAACGAGCCAAGGAATTAGGGCACGCGATTGTGGTGGATCCCGTGGGTGTGTCCGGCTCCACCTATCGTAGGGAGCGGGCAATCTCCTTTATCCGGGAAGTGCATCCCACCTGTGTACGGGGAAATTATTCGGAAATTCGGGCACTGCTTGACAACTGCAGCACCGTCACCGGGGTGGATGCGGCAAAAACCGATCAGGATGCATCCCATCAGGAGGCGCTGGTTACCGCCATGGAACAGTACGCAGATCAGGAAAAAATCATCCTGATTGCCTCTGGGAAAACGGATGTGATTACAGACGGAAACGAGACCCTTTTCTGCGAAAACGGAGATCCCATGATGGCAAAAATTACAGGAAGCGGATGCATGTCATCTGCGATGCTGGGGGCTTTTCTGGGAGTGGAACCATCCATCAATGGGGCGGCAGCCTGCTGTGCCTTCATGGGCATTGCAGGAGAAATTGCTGCGGAAAAGACAAAGGCCTGCGGCGGTGGAACCATGACCTTTGGGAACTGCCTGATCGATACGGTTTCACTGATGACGAGGGAAGATTTTGACAGAGTAACTTTAGGAAAATAGCATATTGCGAGGAGGAGAATTCATGATTTGCAAAAATCGTTACAGTTCACAGGTATGTGAACTGTAACTGTTTTGGGCAATGCTTCGCATGAAAAATTGCCCAAAACTGCAAACGGCAGACTTT
>ONEJ01000020.1 GCA_900316805.1 uncultured Lachnospiraceae bacterium | reverse complement strand
GAAGGCTCTTTCCGGTGGACAGAGACAGCGTGTTGCCATGGGTCGTGCAATCGTTCGTAATCCTAAGGTATTCCTTATGGATGAGCCGTTATCCAACCTGGATGCAAAGCTTCGTGTACAGATGAGATCTGAGATCGCTTCTCTTCACAACAGGTTAGGTGCTACAATCATTTACGTAACACATGACCAGACAGAGGCTATGACGCTGGGAACCAGAATCGTTGTATTAAAGGATGGTGTCATCATGCAGGTTGACTCTCCGCAGAAGCTGTACAACGAGCCGAACAACCTGTTCGTAGCCGGATTTATCGGATCTCCGCAGATGAACTTCATGGATGCAGATGTTCTGGTAAATGGCGATAAGGTTACTCTTCAGTTTGGTAACTACTCTGTAGTTCTTCCGGAGAACAAGTCCAGAAAGATTATTGATGGCGGATACGAAGGAAAGAGAGTTGTATTCGGTATCAGACCAGAGGATATTTCCGATGATCCGGAGATGATTTCTAAGAATGGTGAGTGCGTTGTTGAGTCTGATGTAACAGGATACGAGTTACTTGGTGCTGAAGTATTACTGTACTACACCATTGCCGGAACAAACATGACTGCAAGAGTTGATTCTGATACACCGGCACGTTACGGCGATCACATCAAGCTTGCTTTTGATCCAAACAAGATTCAGGTTTTTGATAAGGAAACAGAATTGACAATTACCAACTAGTCCGTTAAAATTAAATAGTTGTAAATGATGAAACCGGGTGTGGATATTTACACCCGGTTTTCTTTCGATTTACTTTTGTATTACGATTTACTTTGGGAGGAAATGGAATGCTTACAAACCAGAAGCTACAGAATGCCCTGGAGGAGATCAGACAGATCTGCAATATGGAGACTGCGTTGTACGGCTCCGATGGCAAATTGACTGCCGATGCCGGAGATATGGGAGCAAACAGGGAGCTCTCCCCAGTGGTGGAGGAGTTTGCGGAGTCTTTAGCCGACAGCCAGACCTTTCAGAAATTTCATCTTTACCGGGTGGTGGTGGAGGGAGAGACGGAATATATCCTTGTCTGCCGGGTGACCGGAGAGGAAGACATGATCTATGCAAAAATGGCGGTCTGTCAAATCCGTAATCTGGTTATGGGGTTTGTGGAGCAATTTGACCGGAACCACTTCATTCAGAATATTCTGCTGGGAAATGTACTGATGGCAGATCTGGTTATCAAGGCCAAAAAGTATCACATTGCAGACTGTCAGAGGGTGGTGTTTGTGATCGATACCGGTAATAAGAATAATGATCTGGCCATGGAACTGGTGAAGAATCTGTCGGATCTTCGTTCCAAGGATTTTGTCACAAGTCTGGATCAGCACAGTGTGGTGCTGGTGAAGGATATTTCCTATATCGGTCAGGAGGAGCCGGAGACAAAGCTGCAGCAGATTGCCAGCAGTCTTTCGGACAGTCTTCACATGGAGGCTATGATCAAGGTGCGGGTTGGCTATGGCAATCCGGTGAAACGTCTGGCCGACATTGCCCAGTCTTATCAGGAGGCTCGTCTGGCGCTGGAGGTTGGCAGGATTTTTTATGCGGAATATGATACGATTTCCTATGGAAGACTGGGGATTGGAAGACTGATCTATCAGCTTCCCATGAGTCTGTGTGAAATGTTTATTAAGGAGGTATTCGGAGATGAGATTCCGGATATCTTAGAGGATGAGGAAGCAATGTCCACCATTAATAAGTTCCTGGAAAACAACCTGAATATTTCGGAAACTGCGAGACAGATGTATGTGCACCGCAATACGCTGGTATACCGTCTGGAACGGATCCAGAAGGCTATTGGCCTGGACATCCGCACCTTTGATGACGCCATGATCTTTAAGATTGCAGTGATGGTGATCGCCCATATGAAAGATAGTAAAAGAGGAGCAATGTAAACTATGGCAGAATATGATGCAAGCAGTATAGCGGTATTGGAGGGACTTGAGGCAGTCCGGAAGCGTCCGGGAATGTATATTGGAAGTGTGACCACCAAGGGATTGAACCACCTGATTTATGAGATTGTGGACAATTCTGTGGACGAGCATCTGGCGGGGGCCTGCGATAAGATCTGGGTCACTTTGGAGGCAGACGGCTCCTGTACGGTGGAGGACAACGGAAGGGGAATCCCGGTGGGGATGCATGCCAAGGGTGTTTCTGCGGCCCGGGTTGTTTTTTCCACGCTGCATGCCGGAGGCAAGTTTGACAATAATGCCTACAAGACCAGCGGAGGTCTCCACGGAGTAGGTTCTTCGGTGGTAAATGCCCTTTCTACCTATATGGATGTAAAGATCAGCCAGGGAGGCTACATCCATCATGACCGCTACGAGAAGGGGCACCCGGTGGTGGAACTGGAGCAGGGGCTGCTCCCGAAAATCGGAAAGACCAAAAAGACCGGCACCAGGATCAATTTTCTTCCGGATCCGGAAATTTTTGAGAAGACGCGATTTAAGGAGGATGAAGTCAAGAGCCGGATGCACGAGACGGCATATCTGAACCCGAAGCTTACCATCATCTATGAAGATAAGAGAGGCGCGGACACAGAGCATATTGAGTTTCATGAGCCGGATGGAATCGTGGGCTTTGTGAAGGATCTCAATCACAAGCTGGAGGTTCTTCACGATGTCATTTATTTCCGTGGGGAGAGTGAGGGCATCGAGGTGGAAGCTGCCTTCCAGTATACCGATGAGTTCCATGAAAATATTCTGGGCTTTTGTAACAATATCTATAATTCAGAGGGCGGAGCCCATCTGACAGGCTTTAAGACTGCCTTTACCACCATCATCAATTCCTACGCCAGGGAGCTGGGAATCCTAAAGGAAAAGGATTCAAATTTCAATGGCGCCGATGTGCGAAACGGTATGACGGCGGTGATCTCTATCAAGCATCCGGATCCACGCTTTGAGGGACAGACAAAGACAAAGCTGGACAATCAGGATGCCAGCCGTGCCACGGCGAAGGTTACCTCGGACGAGGTGCCGTTATTCTTTGATAAGAATCTGGAGATCCTAAAGACCGTGATCGGCTGTGCGGAGAAGGCTGCGAAGATCCGAAAAGCGGAGGAGAAGGCCAGAACGAACCTTCTGACCAAGCAGAAGTTTTCCTTCGATTCCAACGGAAAGCTGGCTAACTGCGAGAGCCGGGATGCCTCCAAATGTGAGATTTTCATCGTGGAGGGAGATTCTGCCGGCGGGTCTGCCAAGATGGCCAGAAACCGTATGTATCAGGCCATCATGCCCATCCGCGGTAAGATCTTAAATGTGGAAAAAGCCAGCATTGACAAGGTGCTTGCTAATGCGGAGATCAAGACCATGATCAACGCTTTTGGCTGCGGTTTTTCGGAGGGCTACGGCAACGATTTTGATATTACAAAGCTCCGCTATGACAAGATCATCATCATGGCTGATGCCGATGTGGACGGAGCCCATATTTCCACCCTGCTTCTGACTCTGTTCTACCGCTTTATGCCGGAGCTGATTTTTGAGGGACATGTGTATGTGGCTATGCCACCACTCTACAAGGCGATTCCATCCAGAGGACAGGAGGAATACCTTTATGACGATGCTGCGTTGGAAAAATATCGGAAGAGACATACCGGCAGCTTTACACTCCAGCGGTATAAGGGACTGGGAGAGATGGACGCAGAACAGCTGTGGGAGACTACTTTAAATCCTGAGACCCGTATGCTCAAACGGGTGGAGATCGAGGACGGCCGTATGGCTTCCGATGTGACAGCCATGCTGATGGGAACGGATGTGGTGCCCCGTAAGGAGTTCATCTACCGCCACGCCAATGATGCTATATTAGATATTTAGAGAGGAATTGGATCATGGAACAGAGTATCATTCGAACCGAGTATTCGGAGCTGATGCAGAAATCCTATATTGATTATGCCATGTCGGTCATTATCGCCCGGGCTCTGCCGGATGTGCGGGATGGCTTAAAACCCGTGCAGAGGCGTACTTTGTACGATATGTATGAGCTTGGCATCCGCTATGACAAGCCGTACCGGAAGAGTGCCCGTATCGTCGGTGATACCATGGGTAAATATCATCCTCACGGAGATTCCTCCATCTATGATGCCCTGGTGGTGATGGCTCAGGATTTCAAGAAGGGGCTGCCCCTTGTGGATGGCCACGGAAACTTCGGCTCCATCGAGGGAGACGGCGCCGCTGCCATGCGATATACGGAGGCCAGACTCCAGAAGGTGACCCAGGAGGCGTATCTGGCAGATCTGGATAAGGATGTGGTAGATTTCGTGCCCAATTTCGATGAGACGGAGAAGGAGCCGGTGGTGCTGCCGGTGAAGGTGCCAAATCTTCTGATCAACGGGGCAGAGGGAATTGCCGTGGGTATGGCAACCTCCATTCCACCCCACAATTTCGGGGAGGTGATCGACGGTGTGATCGCCTACATGAAAAACCCGGACATTACCACGGGGGAGATGATGCAGTATATTCCGGGGCCGGATTTCCCTACGGGAGGAATTATCGCCAACAAGGATGAACTGGCAGCCATCTACGAGACCGGTATGGGCAAGATCAAGATCCGGGGACGCATCCAGGTGGAAAAGGCTAAGGGTGGAAAGGAACGTCTGGTGATCACGGAGATTCCTTACACCATGATCGGCGCCAATATCGGAAAATTCCTAAACGATGTGGGCAATCTGGTGGAATCCAGAGCCACCAGCGATATTGTGGATATCACGAACCAGTCCTCCAAGGAGGGAATCCGCATTGTGCTGGAGCTGAAAAAGGGTGCGGATATCGAGACTCTGACCAACCTGTTGTACAAGAAGACCAAGTTGGAGGATACCTTCGGTGTCAACATGCTGGCGGTCTGTGACGGAAGACCGGAGACCATGGGGATAGTGGAGATTATCAGACACCATGTCCGTTTCCAGTATGAGATTGCCACCAGAAAGTACAAGACACTTCTGGCGAAGGAACTGGACAAAAAGGAGATTCAGGAGGGACTGATCCGGGCCTGCAATGTCATTGACCTGATCATTGAGATCCTGCGGGGCAGCAGAAATATCAAGGACGCGAAAGCCTGCCTGACAGACGGAATCACGGACAATATCCAGTTTAAGAATCCCTCATCGAAGATCATGGCCCAGCAGCTGAATTTCACGGAGCGGCAGGCCCAGGCCATTTTGGATATGCGTCTCTACAAATTGATCGGCCTGGAAATCGAGGCTTTGATGAAGGAGCATGATGAGACTCTGGCCAATATTGGAAGATATGAGGACATCTTAGAGCACCGGTCCTCCATGGCAAAGGTGATCATTAAGGAACTGCAGTCCTTCAGGAAGGCATACGCCAGCGAACGCAGAACCGAGATCGATAATCTGAAGGAAGCTGTGGTGGAGGAAAAGAAGATTGAGGAGCAGGTCGTGGTATTTCTTATGGACCGCTTCGGTTACGCCCGGACGGTGGATGTGTCTGTCTATGAGAGAAACAAAGAAACGGCGGACGCAGAGAACCGGTATGTCTTTACGGTAAAAAACACGGACAAGATATGTATTTTCACGGATCAGGGACAGATGCATCTGTTAAAGGTGTTGGACATTCCCTACGGAAAATTCCGGGATAAGGGCAAGCCCATTGATAATCTCTGCAATTATGACAGCAGCGGCGAGCATTTTGTCTATCTGGAAAGCTTAGAGCGGGTAAGCACCAGCCGTCTGGTTTTTGCCACAAAGCAGGCAATGCTTAAGGTGGTGGAGGGCTCTGAATTTGTGGTGGCCAAGAAGACCACCGGGGCCACGAAGCTTTCCGAGGGGGATGAGGTTCTCACCGTGCAGATACTGGAAGAAAACAATACCCTTGTGATGTGCTCTGCAAAGGATATGTTTCTTCGCATCGACTGCGGACAGATTCCCCAGAAAAAGAAAACGGCAGTGGGTGTGCGGGGTATGAAGCTGGCCGCAGGAGACGAGTTGAAGCAGGCGGTTGTTCTTGGGGAAAATGATAACATCGAGGTAGAGGTTAAGGGAAAAATGGTTGCCCTGAACCGGCTCCATATCGGAAATCGTGATACAAAGGGTGTAAAGAAGTAATGGAAACAAAGGAAATAAAGGCGGTATTGTTTGATCTGGACGGAACGCTGATCGATTCCTCCGAGGGAATTATCAAGTCTGTGCGCTATGCACTTTCCTATTATGGCATGGAGGAGACGGACACAGATAAGCTTTATCAGTTTATCGGACCGCCCCTTTCGGACAGCTTTCAGAAAATCTATGGATTTTCCAGAGAGCAGGCAGTAGAGGCGGTGGAAGTGTACCGGCAGCGTTACAATAAGACGGGAATCTTTGAGTGCCGATTGTATCCGGGGGTGGAGGAATGTATCAGAACCCTGAGAAAACAGGGCCTTAGGATCGGGATGGCCTCCTCCAAGCCAGAGCAGTCCTGCAGAAGAATTTTAGAGCATTTTGGCATTCTGTCCCTCTTCGACGAGGTGGTAGGAGCTACCTTCGACGGAACGAGAGACCGAAAAGAGGATGTTTTGCGGGAAGCCTTCCGCAGATGGGAGGATCTGTCCCTGTCCCAGATGTGCCTGATCGGTGATACGGTCTATGATGCGGCTGGGGCTGCGGCAGCAGGAATCGACTGCATTGCCGTCACCTATGGATTCGGGGATGTGGAGCAGATGAAACAGGCCGGAGCAGCTGCGGTATGTGAACAGATCTGTCAGCTTCCGCAGCTGATTCAGGCATTGGAAGCGGCAGAAAAAGAACAGGGGTGATCTTGTGATACAGAAAAACAGTAGCGTGGCATCAAAAATCTGGTATATTGCCTATCCTTTTTTGTTTTATTATGCGGTGATGCTGGTGGCTATGACCATCGCCCAGTGGGTGTTTGGCAGTGGCAACAAGTGGTTTGTGACCTGCCAGCTTCTGGCGACACTGGTGACGATCCCTTTTATGATGCCTTTCTACCGGCAGGATCAGGCCCTTCTTGGAATTCCAAGAAAAAAGCCTGTCTTTACGAAGGAAAAGGGAGTCACCACAGCCTTTGTGATTGTTACGGCGGCATTGATCGGCATCGGACTGGATAATCTGATCTCCATGTCTCCGTTAGTTTCCTTGTCCGCGGGATACCAGGAGGCCAATGCGGGTTTTTACGGGGGAACCCTTGGGATGGAACTGTTAAGCTCTGCATTGTTTACACCGGTTCTGGAGGAGCTGGTATTCCGGGGGATTCTCTTTCAGCGGTTGAAAAGGCTTTTGCCCTTATGGTGCGCCCTGCCGGCATCGGCCCTGCTTTTTGCGGTAATGCACTTTAATATTGTGCAATTTGTCTATGCTTTGCTCATGGGACTTGTTCTGGCATTTTTCGTGGAGAAGGGGGGAAATGTCTGCTATGGGATGTTTGGCCATATGACGGTAAACCTGATCGCGGTGCTTCGCACAGAAACAGGGCTTTTGAGCCGCACGGTAAAGGGGGATCTGTTTTCGTGGGTGCTTTCAGGTACCATACTGATATCCGGGGGCTTCCTTCTTGGCTTGTTCCATGTCAGGATATGTCGAAAAACGGCGCAAATACAATAAACTATATCAGAAATATTACAACTAACAGAAAATCACTTGAAAAAATCTTGTTAAAAGTGTAGTATAAAATTAAATTTGCGTTAATAAATTTGTTGAAAATTGTAAAAACAGTTGAAAATGTTATTGATAAAGGAAAAGGGATAGGTGAAGCGTATGGATGAGCAGAAGAAGATTAAATTTGATGATTATTTTCAAACGCTCCAGCTTTTGAATGAAAGCACGGATGACTATTTGTTTCTCTGCGATATTGATGCAGGAACGATACGCTTTGCCAATGATCATATTAAGAGGCGTTATCCGCTGCCGCTGGACGAAGAGGATAAGTGTCTCTTCGGCGAATATGCGGATATTATCTATGAGAGGGATTTAGTGCCCTGGACACGGAATATGGACGATATTCAGGCGGGCAGATGCATGGTGCACGATCTGGTATACCGGGTGGTGGACCGGGAATCTAACTTTGTCTGGATCAGCTGCAGAGGTAAGGTGATCAATGCAGAGGATGGGCATCCTTCCCTGATGATCGGAAGAATTTCCGATACTGCGCTCCTTGGAAAGGTAGATCTGGTAACGGGTCTTTTTCTTGGCAATGAGATGCATGTCCACATAAAGAATTCCCTTCATGAGGGGAAAAACGGCGTTCTTATGGTGCTTGGTGTGGATCGTTTCAAGAATATCAATACCAAATATGGAAGAGGATACGGCAATTTTATCTTAAAGAAGCTGGCGGCTCATCTGGAGAGCTGTGTAGATGTTGATTTTCCGGTTTACCGTCTGGACGGGGATCGGTTTGCGGTGGTATTTGATTCCTGTACGCCGGAACAGGTGCAGAAGGTGTACCGCCAGATACAGAACAGGATGACGGAGGACTGTACCTTATCCGCAGGTGCGGTGGACTTCCCCATCATGAATGTGAAGGATACGAACCTCTTCTACGATTATGCAGAGCGGGCGCTGGACCGGGCGAAGCAAAACGGCAGAAACCATCTGGAGTTCTTCTCCGCAGAGGACTATGAGAAACAGCTTTCTGCCATTGACCTGACAGAGGAACTTCGCAAGAGTGTGAAGAACCACTGCGAGGGCTTTTATCTGGTATACCAGCCCCAGGTATCCATCAATGGTTATGATGTGGTTGGGGCAGAGGCTCTGCTGCGGTTTCGTTCCCCATACCGGGGTGTCGTTCCGCCGGATCAGTTTATCGGAATCCTAGAGCAGAGCGGTATGATTGTGCAGGTGGGCAATTGGATCCTTGCGGAAGCGATTTCCCAATGTGCAAAGTGGCGGAAGTTCAATCCGAAATTCCGCATGAGTATCAATCTCTCTTATGTTCAGCTGGAATATCAGGATTTAAGTCAGGTGATCTATGATCTTCTGGAAAAGGAACAGCTGCCGGGAGAAGCCATCATTCTGGAACTTACAGAAAGCATGCAGCTGCAGGATTACACGAAGTATAATCAGCTGTTTTACCAGTGGGGCAAGCGGGGAATTCAGATCTCCATGGATGATTTTGGTACAGGATACTCAAGCCTTGGGTATCTAAAGAGTCTTGCCATTGATGAGATTAAGGTAGACCGGTGCTTTGTCAGTCATATTGATATGAGTGCCTACAATTACCGGTTACTGTCCAATATTCTTGAGCTTGCCAGAAGCAGTCAGATCCGTGTGGTATGCGAGGGTGTTGAAACCCAGGATGAGCTTCAGGCTTTGACGGAACTGGAACCGGAGGAATTGCAGGGCTTTTATTTCAGCAAGCCTCTGGAGGCGGAAGTGTTCGCTGAGAACTATATCCTTGGACATGGAGAGGAAGAGCGCTGGAAAAAGAACAAGAAGGACAATAAGGACAGTAAATCTCAGAGACTGGAGGATGCCGCCCAGTACAAAAAACTGTTGGATCAGATGGATGAAGTCATCTATGTCATTGATGAACAGACACACGGTCTCTGTTATATGAACTCTACGGCCCAGAGACTTACCGGTGTCGGTGAGAACTATGTGGGGAGAAAATGCTACCAGCTTCTGGAGGGTAAAAATGAGCCCTGTGAACACTGTGTGAGGGAAAATCTGCATCATAAATCCTTTACCACCAGACAGTACCACAATGAATATCTGGACAGCAGGCTTTTGATCAAGGAGAAGCTGATCACATGGAACGGCCAAGAGACTCGTCTCCAGATCGGATTGGATATGAGTACTATGGATGCCTCCATGCAGGAGATACAGGTGAAACTGACCATAGAGGATGCCTTGATCTCTGCGATTATAGGTAACCGGGAGGAAAATTCAGACGGGCAAAAGGTTCGTCAGATCCTGCAGAAGATTGGAGAGTTTTACGGCTCTGACCGCTGCTATATTTTTGCCTATTCCCCGGAGAACAAGTCCTGGTCCAATATCTGTGAGTGGTACAACCACAGGGCTCCCGCCAGACAGATCCATCCGACAAGCGTACCGGAGGAGATTCTGCGTTCATGGATTATTGAGATGGAGAAGGGAAAGGATATTATTGTAAAAGATGTTTCCGGCTATCGGGAGAAGGAACCTAAACTGTATGAGATGTTGAATGAGGAACAGATTCACCGGCTGATGGTAACTCCGATGATCAAGGATGGCAGGCTCTTTGGCTTTGTGGGAGTGGATAATCCGAAGAAAACTCCTTATGATCAGAGATTTTTCCATAAGATCACACCTCTTTTGATTCAGCTTCTTTCTGATTATCATAAATTGTGTGAAAAATAAGAATAATTAAATAATCTACGGTTGTAAGGGCTGTACATTTGAAAAAAGTTTTCACTTGTACAGCCTTTAAATTGTTTCTATAAGATAAGAAACAACAAAATTTAAAATAAATTGAATACACAAATGGTGTAAAATGATAATAAAGTCATATTATCAGATAACTTGACGAAAAAAGTAGTTTACAAGGGTTATGAAATGGTAGTAAAATTGTTATCAGATAAGAGTAAAGCACGTAGAAAGGACAGACCTATGAAAGAGCAGTTGAACGAAAGTACAATGACAGCGCAAGGGTTATATGATCCTCGTTTCGAACACGATAACTGTGGTATCGGAGCGGTTGTCAATATCAAAGGTATCAAGACACACCAGACTGTTGAGAATGCACTTAAGATCGTTGAGAACTTAAAGCACAGAGCCGGCAAGGATGCAGACGGTAAGACCGGCGACGGTGTCGGTATTCTTCTTCAGATTTCCCATAAGTTTTTCAAGAAGGCAGTAAAGCCTTTGGGTATCGAGCTGGGAGGGGAGAGAGATTACGGAATTGGTATGTTTTTCTTCCCGCAGGATGAGCTGAAGAAAAATCAGGCCAAGAAGATGTTCGAGGTAATCGTTGAGAAGGAGAACCTGAAGTTCTTAGGCTGGAGAGAAGTTCCGATTCACCCGGACAAGCTTTCCGACAAGGCAAGAAACTGTATGCCATGCATTATGCAGGCCTTTATCAAAAGACCGGCAGATGTTGAGAAGGGAATCGATTTTGACCGGAAACTTTACGTGGTGCGCCGTGTATTTGAGCAGTCCAACGATGACAGCTATGTAGCTTCTTTGTCCAGCAGAACCATCGTATATAAGGGTATGTTTTTGGTGGAGCAGCTGCGTCAGTTCTTCTCCGATCTGCAGGATCCGGATTACGAGTCAGCCATCGCAACGGTTCACTCCAGATTCTCCACCAACACGAACCCCAGCTGGGAGAGAGCACATCCGAACCGTATTATCGTACATAATGGTGAGATCAACACCATTCGCGGTAATGCGGACAAGATGCTGGCCAGAGAGGAGACCATGGTTTCCGGCAAGCTTAGGGATGAGTTCACCAAGGTGCTTCCGGTGGTCAATACCGAAGGATCCGACTCAGCCATGCTGGATAACACCTTAGAGTTCCTTGTGATGAGTGGCATGGAGCTTCCTCTTGCGGTTATGGTTATGATCCCTGAGCCATGGGCCAACAATGGGGTTATGAGCCAGAAGAAGAAAGACTTTTACCAGTATTATGCAACCATGATGGAGCCATGGGACGGACCGGCTTCCATCCTTTTCTCCGATGGAGATCTGATGGGTGCAGTCCTTGACCGTAACGGACTTCGTCCTTCCCGTTACTATATTACCGATGACGATTACCTGGTTCTTTCTTCCGAGGTAGGTGTGCTGGACATTGATCCTACCAAAATTGTGAAGAAGGATCGTCTCCGTCCGGGCAAGATGCTTCTGGTGGACACCATCCAGGGCCGTGTCATCGATGACGACGAACTGAAGGAGAAATACGCAGGTGCCCGCCCCTACGGCGAGTGGCTGGACAGTAATATCGTGATGTTAAAGGATCTGAAGATCCCCAATGAGCGTGTACCGGAGTATGCCAAGGAGGAGCGCCAGAGAATGCAGCGTGCCTTTGGTTATACTTACGAGTCCTTAAAGGACGCCATTCTTCCGATGGCAAAGAACGGTATTGAGGGTACCGCAGCCATGGGTACCGATACACCACTTGCTGCGCTTTCCGGAAACCGGGAGCCGTTGTTTAACTACTTCAAACAGCTCTTTGCCCAGGTTACCAACCCGCCAATCGATTCCATCCGTGAGGAGGTTGTCACCTCTACTACCGTATACATCGGTTCCGCAGGAAATCTTCTGGAGGAGAAGCCGGAGAACTGTAAGGTGCTTCGTATCAACAACCCAATCCTCACTAATACGGACCTGATGAAGATCCGCAACATGAAGGTGGGTGGCTTTAAGGTGGTGACACTTCCGATCATTTATTATAAGAATACCAGCCTGGAGAAGGCCGTGGATCGTCTGTATATTGAGGCAGACCGTGCCTACAGGGACGGTGCCAACATGCTGATCCTTTCTGACCGGGGTGTGGATGACAACCATGTGGCAATCCCGTCACTGCTGGCGGTATCTGCCCTACAGCAGTATCTGGTAAAGACCAAGAAGCGTACCTCTCTTTCCATGATTCTGGAATCCGGAGAGCCCCGGGAGGTTCATCATTTTGCCACACTGCTGGGCTTCGGTGCCAGTGCCATCAATCCTTATCTGGCACAGGATACCATCAAGCAGCTCATTGACGAGCATATGCTGGACAAGGATTACTACGCTGCTGTGGATGATTACAACCATTCCATCATCTCCGGTATCGTCAAGATCGCAGCCAAGATGGGTATTTCCACCATCCAGTCCTACCAGGGTTCTAAGATCTTTGAGGCACTTGGTATCGACAAGGAAGTCATTGACAAGTATTTTACCAATACTGTCAGCCGTATCGGCGGTATCACATTGAAGGATATTGAGGATGATGTAAATACATTGCATTCCGCAGCTTATGATCCGTTAGGACTGGGCACTGATGTGACTCTTGACAGCAAGGGACGCCACAAGATGAGAAGCGGTGCCGATGCCCATCTGTACAATCCGGCTACCATCCATATGCTGCAGCAGTCCACCCAGCGGGGGGATTATGAGATGTTCAAGCAGTACACAGCTCTGGTGGATGAGGAGCAGAAGCATACGAATCTCCGTGGTCTGATGGATTTTGAATATCCAAAGAAGGGTGTGGAGCTGGAGGAAGTAGAGAGCGTGGATTCCATCGTCACCCGTTTTAAGACCGGTGCCATGTCTTATGGTTCCATTTCTAAGGAAGCACATGAGACACTGGCTATCGCCATGAACCATTTACACGGCAAGTCCAATACCGGTGAGGGTGGTGAGGATAAGGATCGTCTGACGGTAGGTCTCGACGGATTGAACCGCTGCTCAGCCATCAAGCAGGTGGCCAGTGGACGATTCGGTGTTACCAGCCGCTACTTAACCAGTGCCCAGGAGATCCAGATCAAGATGGCGCAGGGTGCAAAGCCCGGTGAAGGTGGACACCTTCCGGGCAAGAAGGTTTATCCGTGGATCGCAAAGACCAGACTTTCTACACCGGGTGTGTCACTGATCTCACCTCCACCGCACCATGATATCTATTCTATCGAGGACTTGGAGCAGCTGATCTTCGACTTGAAAAATGCCAACCGGGATGCGAGAATTTCCGTGAAACTGGTATCTGAGGCCGGTGTAGGAACTGTCGCTGCCGGTGTGGCAAAGGCCGGTGCACAGGTTGTCCTGATTTCCGGATATGACGGTGGTACCGGAGCTGCTCCAAGCAGCTCTATCCACAACGCAGGACTTCCGTGGGAACTGGGGCTTGCTGAGACGCACCAGACTCTCATCATGAACGGACTTCGTAATAAAGTACGTATCGAGACCGACGGTAAGCTTATGAGCGGTCGTGATGTTGCCATCGCTGCATGTCTCGGTGCAGAGGAGTTTGGTTTTGCAACAGCTCCCCTTGTATGTATGGGCTGTGTCATGATGCGTGTATGTAACCTGGATACCTGCCCTGCCGGTATTGCAACCCAGAATCCGGAGCTTCGCAAGCGCTTTGCAGGAAAGCCGGAGTACGTAGAGAACTTCATGCGCTTTATCGCAGAAGAACTCCGTGAATATATGGCAAAGCTTGGCTGCCGTACTGTAGATGAGCTGGTAGGCCGCAGCGATCTTCTGAAGGTTCGCGAGGATCTGTCTCCTAGAGAAGCAAAGCTGGATCTGAGCAATATCCTGAATAATCCTTTTGAAGGAGCAAAGCAGAAGGTGATCTTCGATCCGAAGCAGGTATATAACTTCGAGCTGGAGAAGTCCAAGGATATGACGGTGCTCTATAAGCAGCTGAAGCCGGCTATTGAGAAAAAGCAGAAGCGCATGATCGATACAGAGATTACCAACGTAAACCGTTCGTTAGGAACTATCCTGGGTTCTGAGATCACAAAGGCATACGATGATACCTTGGAAGAGGATACCTTCATCGTGAAGTGCAGCGGTGCAGGCGGACAGAGCTTTGGTGCCTTCATCCCGAAGGGACTTACCCTGGAGCTGGTTGGTGATTCCAACGACTATTTCGGCAAGGGACTTTCCGGTGGAAAGCTTGTGGTTTATCCGCCGGCAGGGGTTCGTTACAAGAAGGATGAGAACATCATTATCGGTAACGTGGCATTGTACGGTGCCACCAGTGGAAAAGCCTTTATCAACGGTGTGGCCGGTGAGCGTTTCTGTGTTCGTAACTCCGGTGCAACGGCAGTGGTAGAGGGCGTGGGCGATCACGGCTGTGAGTACATGACCGGTGGCCGTGTGGTGATCCTTGGTAAAACTGGAAAGAACTTCGCTGCCGGAATGAGCGGCGGTATCGCTTACGTGCTGGATGAGGATAACGACCTTTATATGCGGACCAACAAGTCCATGGTATTTACCGAGGAAGTTACCAACAAATATGACGTTTTAGAGCTGAAGGAGATGATTAAGGAGCACGTTACCCTGACCAATTCCGAGAAGGGTAAGGAGGTTCTGGATCACTTCAGCGAGTACCTGCCCAAGTTTAAGAAAGTCATTCCGTATGACTACAACCGGATGCAGATGGCCATTGTCCAGATGGAGGAGAAGGGCTTAAATGCAGAGCAGGCACAGATTGAGGCATTTTATGCCAGCACAAGAGGTTAAGGAGGGAAGAAACAATGGGAAAGCCAACAGGATTTATGGAATATAACAGAACAGAGGCACGTTCGGTGGAACCAAAGGAACGAATCAAGAACTACGATGAGTTTCATGTCTTTCTTCCAGAGGATAAGCAGAGAGAGCAGGCAGCCCGCTGTATGGACTGCGGTGTTCCCTTCTGCCAGTCGGGTATGACCATTGCCGGAATGACTTCCGGCTGCCCGCTCCACAATCTGGTGCCGGAGTGGAATGACCTTTTGTACACAGGAAACTACCAGCAGGCATACAACAGACTTCACAAGACCAACAATTTCCCGGAGTTTACCTCAAGGGTTTGTCCGGCTCTCTGTGAGAAGGCCTGCACCTGTGGCCACTGGGGAGATGCGGTCAGTGTCCGTGACAACGAGCACGGCATCATTGAGAAAGCCTACAAAGAGGGTTATGCGGGTCCAAATATCCCGAAGGTGCGCACCGGCAAGAAGGTTGCTGTCATCGGTTCCGGTCCTTCCGGACTGGCGGTTGCTGACCAGTTGAACCAGAGAGGCCATGAGGTTACGGTATATGAGAGAGATGACCGTGTAGGCGGACTTCTCATGTATGGTATTCCGAATATGAAGCTGGACAAGAAGATTGTGGACCGGAAGGTCAACGTCATGAAGGAAGAGGGCGTACAATTCATTACCGGCTGCAATGTAGGGGTGGATGTGAAGGCGGCAGATCTCTTAAAGCAGTATGACCGTGTGGTACTGTGCTGCGGAGCCAAGAATCCGAGAGATATTAAGGCTCCGGGTCGGGAAGCAGAGGGAATCTATTTTGCAGTGGATTATCTTTCCCGTACCACCAAGAGTTTTCTGGATTCGAATTTTGGGGATAAGAAGTTCGTTTCTGCCAAAGGTAAGAATGTGGTTATCATCGGAGGCGGTGATACAGGTAACGACTGTGTGGGAACGGCTATCCGTCAGGGGGCTAAGTCTGTGACCCAGCTGGAGATGATGCCCTGCCCACCTGCGGAGCGGGCGGTCAACAACCCGTGGCCGGAGTGGCCGAAGGTGCTCAAGACCGACTACGGCCAGGAGGAGGCAATTGCCTGCTTCGGAGCAGATCCAAGAATCTATACCACAACGGTGAAGGAATTCCACAAGGATAAGAACGGCAAGCTGAACGGACTTACCATTGTAAGCTTAGAGAGCAAGCTGGACGAGAAGACCGGCCGCCGCAATATGGTAGAGGTTGCCGGCAGCGAGAAGAAGATTCCGGCAGAACTGGTGCTGATCGCGGCAGGTTTCCTGGGGACGGAGGATTACATCGCCAAGGCCTTCGGCGTGGAATTGAACCAGAGAACCAACGTGGCTACCCCTGAGGGCTGCTACGCTACCAACGTCAAGAATGTCTTTGTAGCAGGTGATATGCACAGAGGACAGTCTCTGGTGGTATGGGCAATCCGCGAGGGAAGAGAGGCTGCAAGAGAGGTGGATGAGAGTTTGATGGGATATTCTTATCTGGCAGTACAGTAATCTTTAGAGAGAATGATTTAATGGGTGTATCAGGTGGGTGACAGTTTTCGTTGTCACCTGCCTGTTTTTTTTAAATGATTTTTAATGCATGGAGCCAGAAAATGTATTTCGGATTTATGGACGGAACTGTGTAAAAAAACTAATCTGCTATGATTGTAATTTTAAGAGAAGTCCGCTATACTGATATCAGTGTAAATGAATTGTTGTGTGTTTTTTGGAGGAAAGAGCGTTGAAAATCATCATTGCCGGAGACGGCAAGGTAGGACTTACATTGACACAGAAGCTGGCGGCGGAGGGCCATGATTTGACCCTCATTGATTCCAAGCAGAGCGTGCTAGATTCCAGCATTGAGCGGTTTGACGTGATGGGAGTGCAGGGAAACTGTGCTTCCATGGCGGTTTTAGAACGGGCAGATGTGCGGAAAGCGGATCTGCTCATTGCGGTGACCTCCACAGATGAGATCAATCTGCTGTGCTGTATGACGGCTCACGGGCTGAATCCGGATATCAACACCATTGCCAGAATCCGTAATCCCGAGTATGGGAAACAGATTTTTACCATGCGGGAGGTTTACGCCCTGTCTCTGATGGTGAATCCGGAGAAGCAGGCAGCCAGGGAGATTGAGCGGCTGATCAAATTCCCGGGATTTTTACAGAGAGATACCTTTGCCAAGAGCCGGGTGGAGATCGTAGAACTGCGTCTGGACAAGGACAGCAGGATTTGCGACATCAGACTTATGGATCTGGAGCGGATCGTCAAATGCAAGGTGCTGGTGTGTGCGGTGAGCCGTGGGGGAACGGTTTTCATTCCGGATGGAAACTTTATTCTCCGGCAGGGGGATCATGTATTTTTTACTGCCACCTCGGAAAATCTAACCCACATGCTGCAGAATCTGGGAATTATCACTAGAAAGGCAAAGCGTGTGATGATCTGCGGCGGCGGAAGAATCGGCTATTATCTGGCAGAGCGGCTGGCGAGAGACAAGGTGCAGGTGCAGCTGATCGAACAGAACAGAGAGCGTTGTCATGAACTGGCAGGGGAACTGCCGATGGAAGTCTGTGTGATCAACGGAGACGCCAGCAGCCAGTTTCTTCTGGAGAGCGAAGGCATTGAGGACTGTGATGCCTTTGTGACCATGACCGGTATGGATGAGATGAACATGATCCTGTCCCTTTACGGGGAAAGCTGTAAGGTTCCCCAGGTGATCACCAAGGTGGGACATCTGGAGAAGAGCAGCATCCACGACAGTCTGGACATAGGAAGTGTGGTCTGCCCCAAGGAATTGTGCTGCAACGAGATCGTCCGCTACGTGCGGGCCATGCAGAACACTCAGGGAGCGGCAGTGACCTTACATAATATCGCTGACGGTCAGGTGGAGGCATTGGAGTTTGTGGCAGATGCCAAAACCCGGTATCTGGAGAAGCCCCTTCGGGAAATCGGGCTGAAGAAAAACATTCTGATCGCCTGCATCACCCACGGCAGCGACACGATAATTCCTACGGGAGATTCTGTCTACCGGAAGGGGGATTCCGTGATCATCGCAGCAAAGAGCGGGATGAAGCTTCTGCAGTTAAATGATATTTTTGAGTGAGGCGCAGCATGAATTATAAAATGATGGGAAAGTTTCTTTCCCAGATTCTGATGATGGAAGTAATCTTTATGCTGCCGGCTCTGCTGATCAGCATATTCGATGAGGAGGAGACGGCAACTCTGGGGTTTGTGACAGCCATTGCCGTGATCTCTCTGGTGGCTCTGGCACTGTATTTTATCTGCCGGAATTCGGAAAAACGCTTCTATGCCAGAGAAGGTTTTGTGTGCGTGGGAATCAGCTGGATCGCCATCAGCGTGTTTGGCTGTCTGCCATTTTTGCTTTCCGAGGAGATCCCAAAACCGATAGATGCCCTGTTTGAGATGGTCAGCGGATTTACCACCACAGGAGCCTCAATTCTTGCGGATGTGGAGGCATTGTCCAGAGGCATACTCTATTGGAGAAGTTTCAGCCACTGGCTGGGAGGAATGGGGGTTTTGGTATTCCTGCTGGCACTGGCACCGAACCGGGAATCCGGCAGCGGGTTTACCATGCACCTGCTTCGGGCAGAGAGCCCGGGACCTGATGTGGGCAAGCTGGTGCCGAAAATGCGGACAACGGCCAGAATATTATATCTAATTTATATTCTTCTGACAGTGCTGGATTTTCTCTTCCTGCTGGCAGGGGGGATGCCGGTGTTTGATTCGGTCTGTACGGCCTTTGGAACGGCGGGAACCGGCGGCTTTGGAATTAAAAATGACAGTATTGCGGGCTACAGCCCCTATATTCAGAATGTATGCACGGTGTTTATGCTGCTGTTCGGCATGAATTTCAGCTGCTTTTATCTGCTGCTGTTAAGAAAGGTGAAGGCGGTATGGAAGGATGAGGAACTGCGGCTGTATGTGACCATAGTGGTGTGCAGCATTTTTCTTCTGGTGTGGAATTTAAAGGGATTTTACCCGACCTTCGGGGAGACGGTAAGACATGCGGCTTTTCAGGTGGCATCGGTGGTGACCACTACGGGATTTGCCACCACGGATTTTGATCTGTGGCCTAATTTCTCCAGAATCCTGCTGCTGCTTCTGATGTTTGTGGGAGCCTGCGCCGGCAGTACGGCGGGAGGTCTCAAGGTGGGGCGCGTGCTTTTATTGTTCAAGAGCCTGAGGCGGAATATCAGACGTCTGTTAAATCCCAGGCGTGTGGAGGCGGTGTGGGTGAATGGCACGAAGACCAGCGAGGAGGTTATTCGCAACACCAACACCTACCTGGTGGCATACGTGATGATCTTGGTGATCAGCATCCTTCTGGTGTCTGTGGATGAACTGACGATTCCTACCAATATTTCCGCGGTTATATCCTGCTTTAACAACATCGGGCCGGGGCTGGAAATGGTGGGACCTACGGCAAATTATTCGTTTTTTTCCAATTTTTCCAAGCTGGTGCTGATCTTTGATATGCTGGCGGGCAGACTGGAAATTTTCCCGATACTGATCCTGTTTTCGGGAAGCACATGGAATCGTGTTAATTTTTCCAATAAAAGAAAAACTGACATGTGGTACATCAGGGATACACGACAATGGAGAGGAAAGTGAGAGGGTTATGAGAGGACAGATTCAAAAAATACATGGGGAAATTGCAAAGGTTGTGCGGGGCAAGGACACGGTAATCCACATGGTGCTTGGGGCGATGCTGGCCGGTGGACATATTCTTCTGGAGGATATTCCGGGAGTTGGGAAAACAACCCTGGCGGTGGCGTTATCCAGAGCGGTTTCCCTGTCCTATAAGCGTATGCAGTTTACGCCGGACGTACTGCCCAGCGATATCTTGGGATTTACCTTATACGATAACAAGACCGGGGAGTTTTCTTACCGGCCGGGCTGTATTTTTACGAATCTGTTTCTGGCAGATGAAATTAACCGGACATCTCCGAAAACCCAGTCGGCGCTTCTGGAGGTGATGGAGGAGCACAAGGTGACGGTGGACGGAGTGACAAGACCGCTGGAGGAGCCCTTCTTCGTCATTGCCACCCAGAATCCGGTAGGTGCCTCGGGAACCCAGAAGCTGCCGGATTCCCAGCTGGACCGGTTCTTCGTGCGGCTGAGTCTGGGGTATCCCAGCCATGCTGCGGCGACGGATATTCTGAGAGGACACTGTATGGATCAGATCGATGTGGTGCAGCCGGTATGTACGGCAGAGGAGTTTCGCAAGATGCAGCAGCAGGCGGCGGAGGTGTTCTGCAAGGACGAGCTTTTGGATTACATCGTAAGGCTCATTGAGGCGACCCGGGGAAACCAGTGGGTGTCCCAGGGTATCAGCCCCAGAGGAAGCTTAGCGCTCCTTAAGATGGCAAGAGTCCATGCCTATATGGAGGAGCGGGATTTTGTGTCTCCGGAGGATATCCATGAGGTGTTTTACAGTGTGGCCAATCACCGACTTATGCTTTCTACGGCGGCGAAGGCGGCGGGAAAGACGGAGTTTGATGTGACAGAGCAGGTGCTTTCGGAGGTTCCGATTCCGCGGATCGGGTAGGAAGCTGTCAATAGGAAAAAGGATTTGCAGGGGAAGGGGGCGCAACCGGAAATCATGGGAAAACAGATTCGAAATATCACCGGCTATCTGATTGTGGCTCTTATCCTGCTCCTTTGCGTATTTTTCTACCGGCAGGCATTTCTTGTGGTGCTGTTTTTGCTGGTGCTTCTGCTTCCTCAGGTGAGTTATCTGCTGTGCAGGAAGAGCTTTGAGAAGCTTTCGGCAGAGCTTGATTTTTCCGCGGCAGAGGCGGAGAAAAAACTTCAGGTGTCGCTGACTGTCCGCTTTTTGAACCCCGGCCGATTTCCACTTCTTCATGTGGAATGTCCTCTGGTGGTTTCTTCTCCATATTATAATAAGGGAGAGGAGCAGATTTATGTCCTGCCGGCGCCGGTGGGGAAAAAGGAAGCTCTTTCCCTGCCCTTCACCTTCCACTATTGCGGGCTGTACCGGGCAGAGATGGCATCCCTGAAGGCTTATGATCTTTTACACTTTTTCTCCTTTAAAAAAGAAATCCATCTGTGTACCCAGACCATGGTTTTTCCGGTGGAAAAGATGGAAATCACCTACCATCCGTCCTTTTATACGGAGGGCTTTGACGAGTATGAGTCTTCGGTGAAGACGGGCAATGTCTCTTCCAATGTGACGGATATCAGGGAGTACCGGCCGGGAGACCGTCTGCAGAGCATCCATTGGAAGCTGTCAGCGAAAATTGACAAGCTGATGGTTAAGGAGAACGAGGCGGCTGCCTCCCACCAATTTTATGTGCTGCTGGAGCTGTATTGTCCGCCGGAGCACCCGGAGTATCTGGACCAGGCGGTTACTTATGCCCATGGAGTGGCTTTGGAACTGCTGGCGTATCACGAGAATTTTTTCTTTGGATTTTACAGTGAGGGCCGAAGAGAGTTTACCTCCTCGCCTGTGAGAAATGAAGAGGATTTAAAGCAGGTGCTTAGGGAGGCTTACTACGAATTGCCCTATACGGCAGAGAATCTGGCACTGCAGGTATACAGAGACAGCGGTATGCAGAAGGGAACCCTGATACAGATTACCCATGAAGGAGTTATGGATGAAGCTTCGGACGCGTAAACAGGAACAATCGAAAGAATACGAAAAAGCTGTTGGATACACCATCACAGAGCCCTTTGGGGACTTTGACACAGGAAGGGGCACCATCTGCCTGTGGAAGGGATTCCTCATGTTCGGCGCAGCCCTTGGGACGATTTTAAGCATTGTATCAGCCTTTGAACTGCAGGTTAATCTGCTGCTTATCGTAGTGGCGTTTTTCGTGTTTTCCATGCTTTTGTCTTTTCTGCACTACCATCATGTGCTGTTCAACATCGGATACCCCATCGCATTTTTTGTCTTTGCTTTTTCCATTTTCCAGAACCGGCGTTATGTGAACAGTGGTTATCAGGCCATTGTCAATCAGGTAAAGTCGGACTACCGGGAGTATTTCCGGTTAAATTATACCGGCGAGGCCTACGAGGCGGTGGACAACCGTTATCTTGCCATGACATATGCCTTTCTTTATCTGGGCTTTTTCCTGATCGTTCTGCTCAACATCGCGATTTCCAACTATATGAGCATTTGTCTTACGATGCTCTTTACCTTCCCGTTTCTGCAGTTCGGGCTGTATATTGAAAAAATGCCTTCGCTGATTTCTGTTTTTCTTCTGCTTTTTGTGTATGCATCCGTTTTGTTTTTCAAGAGAAGCGGCCATTATGCCTTAAGCGAGCGGCGGAAAAAGGATCAGGCTTTTGTGGTAAAAAAGAACGTCTTTTCCTATAAGGGACAGGGGAAGGTCATGGGGCAGCTTCTTGGGATTACCTTTGGATGGACCTTGCTTTTTTCTCTGGCTGCCTATCCTCTGATGCGGCTGGTGCTGCCGGGGTCGGAGAAGACCAGCGCCCTCAAGGCTGCCACGGATTCCACCATCGAAACTCTGGTGCAGAGCGGATTTTCCAGCCTTTTCAACCGCTACGATGCAACCGGCGGCATTTCCGGCGGGCGTCTGGGCGGGGTGAACCGGATCAAGGCGGATTATGAAACGGATCTGGAGGTGACCTTTGTGCCCAGCAGTCTGGAGTCTATGTATCTGAAGGCCTATACGGGGGCTGAATATACCGGCAATCAGTGGCTTGCACCGAATTACGAGGAGGGCTGGGTAAAAAAGAAGGGGTATCATGAGTCCTATGAGAATTTCACGGCGCGGCTGGAGGCAAAGCGTCTGGCCCGTTTCTCGGAGGAAAAGGATTCCGGGGTGCAGTATGGAAAGATGACGGTAAAAAATGTGGGGGCAGAGAGCGGCTATTTGTATCTTCCCTATTATGAAGCAGGGGAGACCGGGGCGCTGCCACAGGTTTCCTACAGTGTACTGGTGGGGGCATCGCCTGTTGGGCAGACCTATTCTTTGAACTATTATCCTTATACCCAGGATCTTTCCGAACTTCAAAAGGGGGCGGATTCT
Organism: uncultured Lachnospiraceae bacterium; assembly: GCA_900316805.1. Classification (GTDB taxonomy): domain Bacteria; phylum Bacillota; class Clostridia; order Lachnospirales; family Lachnospiraceae; genus Roseburia. The sequence goes on along the minus strand of ONEJ01000020.1, from coordinate 40,684 downwards.
CTATTGGAGTCGGAGAAAACCGGCGCCAATGAGAGAAAATATATAGAGACCTATGAGGAATTGTGTAAAGAAGCTTACACGCAGATCCCGGAGAACATCTATCCGAAACTGTCCGGCCTTGCGGCAGAGATCGGGGAGGGGCAGACTGCGCAGGAAACGGTGGAACGGATCTGTTCTTATCTGGAAGAAAACTACAGCTACTCCCTGAATCCCGGGGCGACACCACAGAATCAGGACTTTGTGACCTGGTTTCTGGAGCACCAGAAAAAGGGGTTCTGTACCCATTTTGCCACAGCGGGGACTTTGCTTTGCCGGGCTTATGGCATTCCGGCCCGCTATGTGGAAGGGTATGTGATCCAGACCACAGATTATGCGGAGGCTGCACCGAAGGAGGGGGAGGCGGTGGAGGACTGGTTTACCGGCTCCAATGAGCTGGAGAAGTCCGGCGTTGTGACGGTTATGGTTCCGGATGCCAATGCCCATGCTTGGACGGAGATTTATCTGGAGGGCTTTGGCTGGGTGCCGGTGGATTTCACGCCGCCTTCCGAGGATATTGATGCGGCTGATGAGTACAATTCCTTCCTGCAGATTTTTGCGGGGCTGTTTTCCGTGCAGCAGGGGGAAACAACGGAAGTGACCGATGGATCGCAGGAGGCAGTGGACAACCCGGCGGGCTCTGTCTTTAAGGATCATTCCTTTGTGCTGATGCCTTTGGCGGTACTGGTATTTGTGCTGTTTCTCCTGTTCCTGGGACGAGGGGGGTATGTGCGGCTGAAACCGCGGTTCCTCAGGATGCGTGCTTACCGCAGCGGACGCTATGACGATGTGCTTTCCTATGATTATAGAAGGCTTGTGCACACATTGCAGAAATCCCATAAGGATATACAGATTCCGGCTCTTCCGGGGGATGTGCTCAAACTTGCCGCTTCCCTGGAGGGAAAGCCGGTGGATGCAGATGTTTCAAAGGTCTGTCGCCTGCTGGAGAGAGGCCTGTACGGAAAGGGACAGATGGAAAAAAATGAGGCTGATGCGGTGATCCGATTTGTTGCGGAATTTATAAAAAATATTAAAAAAATATAAAAACACAGAAATTTGATATATTTCTTAAAATGCTTATATTTACCTCGAAATCCTACAAAAGTATAATGAGAATATCAGATTTAAGGTCTGAGACAGAAGATTTCTTATAGGAGGATATTGTAATGAAAAAGAAACTTGTATCATTATTATTAGTTTCTGCAATGGCACTTGGCACATTCGCAGGATGTGGCAGTAAAGGTGAGGCTGGACAGCCGGCAGGTACAGAAGGTGGAGATGCTGCTGCAGGCACTGAGCAGGCACCTGCTGAGGAAGAGAAGAAGGACGTTTCCTTAACTGTATGGAGCCCACAGGAGGATCAGGATACCGGTTGGTTAAGCCAGCAGTGTGACGCATTCAACGAGGCTCATCCAAATTGGAACATCACATTTGAGTATGGTGTATGTCCAGAGGGCGAAGCTAAGGATACTGTAAAGAACGACGTTGAGGGCAGTGCTGATGTGTACATGCTTGCAAACGACAATATTCCGGATCTTGCAACTGTTAACGGTTTAGCAGAGATCGGTGGAAGCTACTTAGAGGACCTCAAGGCTACAAACTCTGAGTCTATCGTAGCTTCTGTTACATATAACGATGCTGTATTAGCATTCCCATTTACATCCAATACATGGTTCATGTACTATGACAAGAGTGTATTCTCTGAGGATGATATCAAGAGCCTTGATACCATGTTAGAGAAAGGAAAGGTTTCTTTCCCATTGACAAACTCATGGTACATCGCAGCATTCTACGCAGCAAACGGATGTACATTATTCGGTGATGGTACTGATGAGGCAGCAGGTATCGACTTCGGTGGCGAGAAGGCAACAGCAGTTACTGATTACTTAGTAGATTTAGCAGCAAATAAGAACTTCATCAATGATGCAGACGGAGCTGGTATGTCAGGTCTTCGTGACGGATCTGTAAATGCTATCTTCTCCGGTACATGGGATTCTGCTTCTGTAAAAGAGGCTCTTGGTGACAACATGGGCGTTGCAGCGTTACCTTCCGTTAACATCGGTGGCAACGAGGGAACTCTGAAGTCCTTCATGGGATCTAAGGCAGTTGGTGTAAATCCGAATGCTGATGATATGGAAGTAGCTATGGCATTAGCAGCTTACCTTGCTGGCACTGATGCTCAGAAGGCTCATTATGACATGAGAGGAATTCTTCCTTCTGACACAACAATTGATGTTTCCAGTGATGCAATTGCTCAGGCAGTAGCAAATGTTATGACAGATACATCAATGGTACAGCCATTAGTATCTAAGATGGGTCAGTATTGGTCACCGGCAGAGAACATGGGTAAGGCCATCATCGCTGGTGAGGTTACACATGACAATGCCGCTGAGAAGACAGAGGAAATGAACACTGCAATGAACACAGATGTTGCAGAATAATCGGAGTAACTGAATTATTTAGGAGACCAAAAGACTCCAGGATGTCGTGCTGCGGCACCTTGGAGTCTTTTACTGATAGGAGGCCAGTAGGGTGAAAAAGGCTGAGAAGAAGAATAACAAGGAATTTGATAATCCATATACTTTAACCAAAGCGATAACAAAAGGAAATGTTATTACAAAGTTATCCCTGTTGCTTATGGGGCTTGGGAATATCGCCCATAAGCAGATTGTAAAGGGACTGATGTATCTGGCAATCGAGATTGGCTGGCTGGTTTATATGATCCAGTACGGTTTTTACAGTATCTCCATGCTCCCTTCCCTGGGATGGAGAGAACAGCAGAAGGTCTGGAATGAGGCAAAGAGTATTTATGAATACGAGGCCGGTGATCAGTCTAACCTGATTCTGTTGTTTGGTGTGGCAACATTGTTCGTCACAGTTATGTTTCTTATTGTATGGCACGATTCTGTGAAGAGTGCCTACAAGGCAGAAGTGTTAGCCAAAGAAGGCAAACATTTGAACACATTTGTTGAAGACTTCAAGAGTTTGTTCGATCAAAATTTACATAAACTGTTGTTGTTTTTCCCAATCATGGGTATTCTGGTTTTCACCATCTTACCTTTGATCTACAATATCACAATGGCATTTACCAACTACAGTAAGATCAATGATAAGATGGTATTGTTTGACTGGGTTGGTTTTGCGAACTTCAAGAAGATCTTAAATATCAAGGATGGTATCGGTGGGCAGTTCTATTCCGTATTGGGATGGACCCTGATCTGGGCAGTTTTTGCAACGGTACTGAACTTCATCTTTGGTATGATCTTAGCAATTGTTATCAACCGTAAGGAGACCAAGGCTAAGGGCTTCTGGCGTTTCTGCTTCGTTCTTTCCATTGCAGTACCGCAGTTCGTATCCTTACTGATCATGAGAAGTATGTTACAGCCTACCGGTATCGTCAATACTTTATTACTGAAGTATGGACTCATCGATCAGGCGCTGCCATTCTTCTCCAGTCCTATGTGGGCAAGGGTAACGGTTATTGTCATCAATATCTGGGTTGGTATTCCATATACCCTGCTTCAGGTAACCGGTATCTTACAGAATATTCCGGCAGAACTTTATGAAGCTGCCAAGATCGACGGTGCTAATGCCGTACAGATTTTCTTTAAGATCACCATGCCTTACATGCTCTTTGTTATGACACCGTATCTGATCACACAGTTTACGGGTAATATCAACAACTTCAACGTTATCTTCCTTCTTTCCGGAGGAAATCCAACGGGAGTCGGAGATACAGCGGGAAGTACGGATCTTCTGGTTACCTGGCTGTACAAGCTGACGGTTGATAAGAGCTACTTTAACCTGGGTGCTGTCATTGGTATTATGACATTCATCGTTTTGGCGATTGTTTCGTTAGTTACTTATCGAAATACCGCATCCTACAAAGATGAGGAGGGATTCATGTAATGAGCAAGAATAGTAAACCAATCAGAGCAGGAAAAGCCCGCAAGACAGTGGTAAATACCATTGTACATATTATTTTGGCTATTTTAGCTTTTATCTGGGTACTCCCGATTTTCTGGGTTGTACTGACCAGCTTCCGTGCTGAGAAGGGGTCTTATGTAACCACCTTCTTCCCGAAAAGCTATACCATTAACAACTATGTGAAACTGTTTACGGATACCAGTATCCTGAACTTCCCGAAGATGTTCATGAATACCTTTATCATTGCAGTGTTCGTGTGTATTATTTCCACGATCTTTGTATTATCCGTATCTTACTGTATGTCAAGAATGCGTTTCAAGATGAGAAAGCCGTTCATGAACATCGCAATGATTCTGGGATTATTCCCATCATTCATGTCCATGATTTCTGTTTACTACATTTTGAAGGCATTGAATCTGGTAGAGGGTGGCATGATAAGAATTGCATTGATCATTGTATTCTCCGCCGGAACCGGTGTAGGTTTCTACGTAGGAAAGGGATTCTTTGATACGGTTCCAAGATCACTGGATGAAGCTGCAATTATTGACGGTGCTTCCAGATGGCAGATTTTTACGAAAATCACCATTCCGCTTAGTAAGCCGATTATCGTGTATACGATTCTGACATCCTTCATGGCACCATGGGTAGACTTCATTTTTGCAAAGGTTATCTGCCGTGCGGATGCAAAATATTATACCGTATCTATCGGACTTTGGAAGATGCTGGAGAAGGAGTACATTGACTCCTGGTATACATGCTTTGCTGCCGGTGCAGTAGTCGTATCTATCCCGATTGCAATTCTGTTTATGTTTACACAGAAGTACTATGTGGAAGGTATGAGCGGAGCTGTAAAGGGTTAAGAAGATCAAGGGAGAGGCGGTGTGCCTCTCCCCTTTTTTTAAAGGAGAAGGATATGAAAAGAAAAATACAGGCATTAATCCTTACGTTCTGTCTGTTTGCAGTGAGCTTTTCTGCAGCATGTTCCAGTGGAAAGGAACAGGAAGCACTGGACATCATAGATGACAACTACCGCAATTACTACGAAATCTTCGTAGGTTCCTTCTACGACAGTGATGGAGATGGCATGGGAGATCTGCAGGGAGTCATTGAGAAACTGGATTACATCAATGACGGCGATGACAAAACGGACACAGATCTGGGGTTCAATGGAATCTGGCTGATGCCCATCATGCCCTCCAATACCTATCACAAGTACGATGTCAAGGACTATTATGCAATCGATGAGGCTTATGGTTCCATGGAGGATATGGAGCAGCTGATCGAGGAATGCCATGATCGGGGAATCCGCCTCATCATTGATCTGGTATTTAACCATACCTCTGCGGAACATCCCTGGTTTACGGAGGCCTGTGATTATCTAAAGCAGCTTCCGGAGGGAGAAGAGCCGGATGCGGCAGACTGCAAATACGTGGAGTATTATAATTTTGCCAAGGATAAGGGCGGAATTGACACCTGGCATCAGGTGGGCAGCAGCGATTACTACTACGAGTGCATGTTCTGGGATCAGATGCCGGATCTGAATCTGGATAATGAAAATGTCAGAAAAGAGATCGAGGATATTGCCTCCTTCTGGCTGAATAAAGGTGTGGATGGTTTCCGGCTGGATGCAGCCAAGGAATACTTCTCAGGTCAGGTACAGAAGAATGTAGAGGTTCTTTCCTGGTTCTCTGATTATGTAAAGAGCGTGAATAAGGACGCCTATATGGTAGCTGAGGTGTGGGAGAAATCGGATACCATTGCACAGTATTATGCCAGTGGAATCACCAGTCTCTTTAATTTCCCGCTGTCCCAGGCGGACGGACGGATCGGAAAGACCGTTCGCGGCATGGGCGATGATAAGAGCTTTACCGAGGCGGTGGAAACCATTGACTGCAAGTATCGGGCACAGAATCCGGCCTATATCGATGCCCCATTTATCAGCAACCACGACACATCGAGAGTGGGAGCCCAGTATGCCTATGACGAGGATCAGGTCAAGCATGCTGCCGGTCTTCTGCTGACCCAGGGAGGAAGTCCCTTTGTCTATTACGGTGAGGAAATCGGTATGGCCAGCAAGGGAAAAAAGGATGAGAATAAGCGCCTTGCCATGTACTGGTCTAAGACGGATACCGAGGGAATGACCAATGACCCGGTGGGCGCCGATCAGGTAGAGCAGATGTTTGCTCCGGTGGATGAACAGATGGAGGACGAAAACTCCATTTACAACTATTACAAAAAGGCCATCCGGATCCGAAATACCTATCCGGAAATCGCAAGGGGAACCATGGAGCCGGTGACCGTTATCAGCCAGAAAAACGTATCTGCCGTTACCAGAACCTGGGAGGGAGAAACCATCGGGATCATCTATAATTCCTCAAAGGAGGAGGCAGAGGTCTCCCTGACAGATATGGGAATGGAGAATATGTCCGTCTGCAATGCCCTTACGGTGGACGGCAGTGAAATTGATTCCTCCAAGGAAGAAATAAAATTACCGGCATATTCTATTGTGTTTTTGAAATAAAATCATTATAATGTTGTTATCTGTTCTTTTGGCGGTGCCGTAACGGTACCGCCAATTAGTCATGTAAAAATGAGGAAAGGTAATAGCAGTATGTACCATATCTTAATTGTAGATGATGAGAAAATTGAAAGACGTGGGATAAAATTATTATTAAAGCAGATCAAAGCAGAGCTGGATATAGAGGAAGCCGGCAATGGAAAAGAGGCATTGGATCTGTTAAAACAGAAGCAGTTTGATATTATGCTGACGGATATTAAGATGCCCTTTATGGATGGACTGCAGCTGATCGAGGAGTCCGTGAAGCTGGATCCGGACATGAAGACCGTGATTATCAGCGGATACGGCGAGTTTGAGTATGCGAGAAAGGCCATGTCCTTTCGGGTGGTGGATTATGTCCTTAAGCCGGTGGAGCCGGAGGCCTTTGAGGAATTGATGCAGAAGCTCATTTCCCAGGTGGAGAGTAGGAAGCGCTCCCAGGAGATCACAGAAAAGGGGCTTGGTTACGTCAAGGAGCATGCCTTGTACGGCCTGTTAAACGGAAAGTCGGTAACGGATGTGAAAAAAGAGTCCGGTGAGTTGGTGGATCTGAGGGATTTTGAGGAGATCCGGTGTCTTTTACTTTTGGAATTTGCCTCCGATTTCTTTAACCGGGCCGGTGTAGGCATCCGAAATGAGATTCTGCAGGTGGTGGGAGCGGATGGCATCTACCTGAACTTAAATCCACAACAGGCGGTGCTGCTTCTTCGATACGATGACAGAGATGCCGCAGGACGCACAGCCCAGGCAGTGGCGGATTATATCAAAGAGACCTATCAGGAGACCTGTTTCCTGGCCATTGCCGGCGGCATCACAGAGGCCGGTGGCCTGGAAAAGGCCTATAACGAGGCGGAGGTTCTGATGGAATCCCGTTTTTACGAGCCGGAGCAAAATATTTTCTTCCAGGATCACGATGGCACCGGTGGAAAGGAAAACGATGACTCCAACGATGACGCCCTGATGAAGCAGATGACCCAGGATATCCGCGTGAAGGATATTGCGGGGCTTCGGGAGCATTTTGGACGGCTTTGTGATAAGTACCGGAAGAAAAAGGATTTTTCACAGATTTATATTAAGTTTGTTTTCTCCAACCTCCTCAAGGATATTTACAACAGTATCCCCAATGTGGACGAAAATCAGCTGAATGAGGAGGTTACGAAGCTCTACTGTATTTCTGACTTCAAAACCATCATGGATATGGTGAACATAAATATTGACCGGCTGGAGGAGAGTTTTTCCGGCAGTTCTTCTGTGGTTCACCGGGAAATTGAAACGGTAAAGCAGTACATTTACGACCACTACAATGAGGAACTAAGCGTGGAGGCACTGGCCCAGCGGGTTTACATGGCACCCAGCTATTTAAGCCATGTGTTCAAGAAGGAAACAGGACAGAATATCAGCAAATTTATCAAGACCTTCCGCATGGAGAAGGCGCGGGAGATGTTAGAGAACACTCATAATAAGATCGTCAACATCAGCAATGCCGTGGGGTATCCGAATGTGTCCTATTTTTGCCAGAGCTTCCGGGAATATTTTGGAATCAGTCCGCAGAAATACAGGAGCCAGGGGGAAATCAATGAAGAAGATCTATCACTGGATCAAAAATCTGAAATTACGGAATAAGTTATATCTGATCTATGTTGCAGCAGGGCTTCTGCCCATGCTGCTGGTTGGGCTGTACTGCTGTTATTATATGAACCAGCTTCTGGTGGAGCGGGAAGTCAAAAATCTCCAGAACAGTCTGAACCAGGCCGTGAGTGTGGTGGAAAACCAGCTGCATATTTATGAAAATATGTCGGATTATCTGGCCTTCAATCAGGCAATTCTTCAAACCGTGTCCTATCCCTATGAGGACAATTATTACGAAATGTATTATCAGTTTTCTACGGTATTTGATCCCATGGTAACTTCATTAAAGTATCTGCACAGCGATATCAGGCAGGTAACCGTCTACGCCCGCAGCGATATTGAGCGGCACGACACGACTCTTGCGCCCATTACGGATATCGAGCATGAGCCCTGGTATGAGGAACTTTCCGATACCGACAGGGTTCTGTGGGTGGTGGAGGAAGAACAAAAGCGTGTGTTCTGCGTGCGGAAAATGCCCAGGCTGCAGGAAGAGACCGGTGTCATCTACATCGAGGTAGACTACGACAAGCTTTTTGAGCCCATGACCCAGATGCTGGATGAGAATTATGGAGTTTACCTGCAGAAAGACGGGGAAAAGGTATTTTCCTATCAGGTATTTGGGGAGCCCTACAGCGGTCTGGCTTTTGATCAGGAGCATATGTTGTCCCTAAAGAAGGAGAAAGGGGACGAATTTATTTTTGTAGAATGTGACCTTTCGGAAGAGCTGGGACTGCATGCGCTGTTATATCGTCCCATTGCCCAGATTGAAGAAACCATTGCCCCTATGATGAAAGGCGTGGTGATCATCTTTGTACTGAGTGTGATCGTCGCTGGGCTGCTTCTGACCCGCCTTACCAGGGGGATGGTGAGAAATATCGAGAAGCTGTCCCGGAACATGAAGGAAGTAAAGAAGGGGAATCTGGAAGTAAAAGTGACCAGTGATTCTCAGGACGAGATCGGAGAGCTGATCCAGGGCTTTGGGGACATGGTTGAGTATATCAAGACGCTGATCGAGGAAGTGTATGAGGGAAGGATCTCCCTGAAGGAATATGAGATGAAGGCGCTTCAGGCGCAGATCAATCCCCATTTCCTGTACAACACCTTATCCCTGATCAACTGGAAGGCCATCGAGGCGGAGGAAAAGGATATCAGTAAGATCACATTGACCCTTTCCAAATTTTACCGTACTGCCTTGAATAAGGGAAATAATGTCATGCCCCTGGAGGATGAAATCAGTAATGTAAAGTCCTATCTGGACATCCAGCTGATGATGCATGACTATGAATTTGATGTGGAAATGGATATCGATCCCAGTATGTATTTTTACGATACGCCGAACCTGATCCTGCAGCCTCTGATTGAGAATGCCATCGATCATGGCATCGACCTTAAGACCGAGGGCAGGGGGAAAATCATCATCCGGGGCTGGCAGGAGGGGAAGAATGTGTACCTTTCCGTGGAGGACAATGGTGTCGGCATGGAGGAGGATGTGGCAAAGTCGATCCTCACCCAGAAGTCCAAGGGATATGGTGTCAGAAATGTCAATGACCGCATCCGGCTCGTCTATGGACCGGATTATGGTCTGGATATCAGAAGCAAGGTGGGAGAGGGAACCAGAATCACTATCCGGTTTCCGGCAGTAAATACAAAAGGAGGGGCAGACCATTGAAAAAGAGAGTGATCAGTGTTCTTTTGCTGCTTACCTTTCTGCTGGGATGTATCGTTTCCACAAAGAATGAGACAGAAAAAAGCATCCGGCAGAATACAGAGGAAAAATACGAGATTGCAAGAACCACACCTTTTGGAAAATATCCCGAGGAAGTGACCTATACCCTTGGGAAAATGACAAGCTCCAACAATTCCAATCTTCCGGAGGGGGATACCTACGAGGACAATGTCTATACCCGCTATCTGAAGGAAATGCTGAACATCCAGAATGTGGATGCCTTCGAGGAGGACAGCGTCACCTATTACGATATTGTAGATATGGCCATCGCCGAGAAGAACCTGCCGGATGTGATGCTGGTGCAGGGGCTGGACAGCCTGCAGACGCTGGTGGAAAATGATCTGATCGCAGATCTCACGGACAGCTACAACCAGTGCGCCAGTGAGCGGATCAAGGATATTTATGCCAGCTACGATGAAAGTGTTCTGGGAAACGTCACCTTTGACGGAAAGCTTATGGCACTGCCGGAAACCAACATTTCCGACGGGCCACAGCTTTTGTGGCTGCGGAAGGACTGGATGGATCAGCTGGGGCTGGAGGCTCCCAGAACCCTCGCGGATGCAGAGCACATCATCCAGGAGTTTGTGGCAAAGGACCCCGGCGGTAACGGCGCGGGAAATACCATTGGCCTTGCCTGTGAAAACGAAATCTGCGGAGAGATGGGGCGCAATTATGAGTATCATCTGGACGTATTGTTCGCCTCTTACGATTCCTATCCCCAGCAGTGGATGAAGGATGAGGAAGGAAAACTGTACTATGGCGGCGTCCAGCCCCAGACCAAGGAAGCCCTTGCCAGGGTGCGGGAGTGGTATGAGAAGGGGATCATCGATAAGCAGTTTCTGATGCGGACCAACAACAATATTGCGGATGCCATCATTGAGGGAAAGTGCGGGGCCTTTTTCGGTCCCTGGTGGGCACCCAACAATCCCCTTATGGAGGCAGTTCAGAAGGATCCCCTTGCCAAATGGCAGCCCTATCTGCTTTCCAACACAGAGGAGGGAACCAACCGTTTTGCCCAGCAGAATGCCAGCACCCAGTATGTGGTGGTGCGCAAAGGGTATGAGCATCCGGAAATCGTTATGAAGATGATCAGTGTCCTGTTTGACTATGTGCGCTATACGGATATTGATAATGAGAATTTTGCCCACTACTACCAGTGGAATGTGGATCCCACTGCCCGGCCCATCTATATCAATGTGGATTACAACGATGCCTTAAACCGCTGCTATGATGCCCTGACCGCTGCATTGCAGAGAAAGAGGGGGAAGGAGAGCCTGGAGCTTCTGGAACAGTCATACTATGAGCACTGCCTTACGTATCTGCAGAATCCAAGAAAAGCTACCTCGGACCAGTGGGCGGCCTACACATCAAGGATTACCGCCTGTGAGCTCCTTTCCCAGGCACAGACAGAGGAAATAAAAACCTACTATTTCGCGGAGACGGATACCATGCGCTCCGTGTGGTGGAAACTGAAGGAGATGCAAAAGCAGACCTATCTGGAAATCATCACCGGGGAGAAGCCGCTGGATTACTTCGATAGCTTTGTGGAGCAGTGGTATGAGAACGGTGGGGAGACGATCCTTGCGGAAGTCAGTGCAGAAGTGGCCCGGGAAGAAGAGACAGAGAATGAGGGGGAAGAATGAGAAAAGAATCAATCCGGCATTACTGACATCGACTGGGCTAAAAACTTAGCGGATGGCATTGCTTTGCTACAGCGGCAGCCGCAGCCGCAAGACTATGATCTTGTGATTACTGATATGTATTACCCACTAGAACCCGGTGGATCGGAGGAGGAAGCCGGTAAGATTTTGATCAGTAAGATGAAGGAAATGCAGTTAAACATTCCGATTATTGTATGCTCCTCTGCCCGTTACCGCATAGAGGAGATTCTGGGGGCGGTTCTTTATTCAGAAAAAAGCGACTGGGAGAGGCAGCTGCAGGAGATGGTTCGGTCGTTGATGGCGTAATGTTTTCACTTCGCTTTTGCGTTCAAAAGGTTGATTCTGAAGCAAAATATGATAGTATAGATAGGGCAAGCGGCAGAAATGCCGATCATTGAAAAACGTATTTACCAGGAGAACAAACATGCCAAAACTGATTTTTTTCGATATAGACGGAACCCTATGGGATGAACATATGAATATCCCTTCCAGCACAATCACAACACTAAAGAAACTGCAGGACAATGGCCACAAAACATTTCTCTGCAGCGGCAGATCCAGAAGTAATATCAGGGAACCGAAGCTGCTTTCCCTGGGATTTGACGGCATTGTGGCGGCCTGTGGGAATCATATTGAGGTGGATGGGAAAGTCATCTATGAGAATATCCTTTCTCCGGAAGTGACACAGAAGGTGATCACGGTGCTGAAAGAGTGTCACATGCCGGTGGTTCTGGAGGGACCGGAGTGTCACTGGATCGATAAGGACGGATTTAAGGATGATCCTTTCATTCTCTATCTTTTCAAGACCTTGGCGGAGTCAGCCAAAGAACTGACGATGTATGAACCGGATATGCGGGTCAACAAGTTTTCGGCCGATGTGCTGCCGGATACGGATTTTGACCGTATTAAGGCGGAATTGGGAGAGGAGTTTGAGGTTTTGGAGCACGAGGGAAACGTGGTGGAGTTTGTGCCGAAGGGCAGTTCCAAGGCTACGGGCATCGAGAGGCTCTGCAAGTACCTTGGGGTAGACCGGCAGGACACCTACGCGGTTGGGGACAGTGTCAATGATCTGGACATGCTGTCTTATGTAGGCCACGGCATCGCTATGGGAAATGCCTCTGCGGCTGCCAAGGAGACGGCGGAATATGTCACCACGGATATCCATGAGGACGGAATACAGCATGCCATGGAGCATTATGGATTAATCTAAAAAATATATAAACTTTCTATATCACTGTTGACAAGGGAAATCAACAGTGATATTTTATTTACAGAACAAGTTAGCACTCAAATGAGACGAGTGCTAGTAAAGTGAAAAGGAGGCTATTACAATGAAATTAGTACCATTGACAGACAGAGTTGTATTAAAGCAGTTAGAGGCAGAAGAGACCACACAGTCCGGCATCATTTTACCGGGGTCTGCACAGGAGAAGCCACAGCAGGCTGAGGTTATAGCAGTTGGACCTGGCGGAATTGTTGACGGAAAAGAAGTTGTGATGCAGGTGAAGGAAGGCCAGAAGGTTATTTACTCCAAGTATGCCGGAACAGAGGTTAAGCTTGGGGATGAGGAATACATCATCGTAAAGCAGAATGATATTCTTGCAATTGTTGAGTAGTTTTCCAAGAAAAGAGATCAGCCTGGTATGCTGAGAAGAGAATCCTGCAGCACAGCATATCAGAAATCAGATTTGAAAAATTTATATCAGACATATTATTAAAGAAAGAAGGATATATATCATGGCAAAGGAAATTAAATACGGATCAGAAGCAAGAGCAGCACTTGGTGCCGGCGTTGATAAATTAGCAAATACCGTTCGTGTAACACTTGGACCGAAGGGACGTAATGTTGTCCTTGACAAATCTTTCGGTGCTCCACTTATCACAAATGATGGTGTAACTATCGCAAAAGAGATCGAGCTTGAGGATGCTTTTGAGAATATGGGCGCTCAGCTTGTTAAAGAAGTTGCAACAAAGACCAACGATGTGGCCGGTGATGGTACCACAACCGCTACCGTTCTTACTCAGGCTATGGTTCAGGAAGGCATGAAGAACCTGGAAGCCGGTGCTAACCCAATCGTTTTAAGACGTGGTATGAAGAAAGCTACCGATACCGCTGTTGAGGCTCTTAAGGAAATGAGCCAGAAGGTAAAAGGCAAGGAGCAGATTGCTAAGGTTGCTGCTATTTCCGCCGGTGACGAGGAGGTTGGAAACCTGGTTGCTGACGCAATGGAGAAGGTTACCAACGACGGCGTTATCACCATCGAAGAGTCCAAGACCATGCAGACAGAACTGGATCTGGTAGAAGGTATGCAGTTTGACAGAGGTTACATCAGTGCTTATATGTGCACAGACATGGATAAGATGGAAGCAAACCTGGATGATCCGTACATCTTGATTACAGATAAGAAGATTTCCAATATTCAGGATATTTTACCGGTATTAGAGCAGATCGTTCAGTCCGGTGCAAGACTTCTCATCATCGCTGAGGACATCGAGGGCGAGGCTCTCACAACACTGATCGTCAACAAGCTGCGTGGAACCTTCAATGTAGTAGCTGTTAAGGCTCCGGGCTATGGTGACAGAAGAAAAGAAATGCTTCAGGATATCGCAATCCTTACCGGTGGTCAGGTTATCAGCTCTGACCTTGGCTTAGAGCTTAAGGACACCACCATGGATATGTTAGGCCGTGCAAAATCTGTTAAGGTTCAGAAGGAGAACACAGTCATCGTTGACGGTGCAGGTGAGAAGGCTGACATCGATGCAAGAGTGAACCAGATTCGCAGCCAGATCGAGGAGACCACTTCTGATTTCGATAAAGAGAAGCTGCAGGAGAGACTGGCAAAGCTTGCCGGCGGCGTAGCCGTTATCCGTGTCGGTGCTGCAACTGAGACAGAGATGAAGGAAGCTAAGCTTCGTATGGAGGATGCATTAAACGCAACACGTGCTGCTGTTGAGGAAGGAATCATCGCAGGAGGCGGATCTGCATACATCCACGCTTCCAAGAAGGTTGCTGAGCTTGCAAATACCCTTGAGGGAGATGAGAAGACAGGTGCTAAGGTAATCCTTAAGGCACTGGAGGCACCTCTTTACTACATCGCAGCAAACGCTGGTCTTGAGGGCGCAGTTATCATCAACAAGGTGAAAGAGTCTGATGCAGGAGTTGGCTTCAACGCTGCTACAGAGGAGTATGTAGACATGGTAGAGTCCGGAATTCTTGATCCGGTAAAGGTTACAAGAAGTGCTCTGCAGAACGCAACATCTGTTGCATCTACACTTCTGACCACAGAGTCCGCAGTTGCCAACATCAAAGAGAACACACTAGCCGCCCCAGCCGGTGATCCAGGAATGATGATGTAAGCGTAGACAGTGAGGAAAGTAAAAAATACCGGGAGCATGCTTGCATGTTCCCGGTATTTTTTACTTGACGAACGTCCGGATATGAGCCCGACGAGTCGGGCGAATATGCGGAGATTGCGAAGCAATCGTGTCTACGCGGGGAGTATAGATGACCTACGCACAGAGCTTGCGAACGAAGAGAGCAATTCTCATGCGCTATGCTCCTTGTAGACAGTGAGGAAAATTATTTCTCTGGTGGATACAGCTGTTTTGGGCGTAGGAGAGGCTTTTTTAGCTATACGCCCACGCAAAAATTTTTTTTTCGATTTGTGCAGCTGATTTTGGGCGTAGGAGGACACTTTTTTTACATGCGCCCATTTTTTGTCGAGAAAGCTCTCTTTTTTCAATAATTATGGGCGCATAGAACAAAAATAGGTAGCAGCGCCCATATTCAGGAAGGGAAGCCAATTTTGCGGAAGAAAACTGGGCGCATAAAACAAAAATAGGTAGTAGCGCCCATATTCAGGAAGAAAAGACGCTTTTGCAGAGAAATATTGGTCGCATACGGAAAAATGAATTGTACCGATTGCGTTGTCATTCGTTGGGGGGAGTCTCACGGATTTCTTTTACCGGATTTCTATTTCAAAAGATCGAAGAGAATAATATTTTCATATGCTGTATATGCCACAAAAACACAATTCCGAAAAGAAATAAAAAAGAAGATAGAGAAAAGATAAAAAGATAATTATCTTTGGTCACCACATTATGCTCTATGAAAAATAGTATCAAAAACCACATGTAATAGTCTTGAAAAGCCCGAATTTCTGGGCTTTTCTTTTGTTTTTCTCTATGTTATACTAAGTAAGTAAATTCGGATTATTTGGCGGCTTTCATTGTCCCCGGACCGATGATAAAAGAAGTGGAGAAGATTATGAGCAAAGTAGTGATCGTAACAGACAGTAACAGTGGAATCTCACAGAAGCAGGCGCGGGAGCTGGGGATTGAAGTCCTTCCGATGCCTTTTTATCTGGATGGACAGATTCATTATGAGGAACTGGATTTTTCGCAGGAGCAGTTCTACGAGATGATGGCGAAGGGAGCTGATATCAAGACTTCCATGCCGTTAGTTGGAGATGTGACGGATCTGTGGGACAAGCTGCTGAAGGACTATGATGAGATCGTGCACATTCCCATGTCCTCGGGACTCAGCGGATCCTGTGAGACGGCTGTGATGCTGGCTAATGACTATGAGGGCAAGGTTCAGGTGGTAAATAACCAGCGTATTTCTGTTACACTGCGTCAGTCTGTTCTGGATGCGAAGATGCTGGCAGAGCGCGGGATGAGTGCTGCAGAGATCAAGGATGTTCTGGAGAAAAATAAATTTGAATCCTCCATTTATATTATGGTGGATACCTTAGAATATTTGAAGAAGGGTGGACGGATCACGCCGGCAGCGGCAGCTCTCGGCACACTTCTGAAGCTGAAGCCGGTGCTGCAGATTCAGGGAGAGAAGCTGGATGCCTTTGCCAAGGCCAGAACGGTAAAGCAGGCGAGGTCCATCATGATCGAATCCATGAAGAATGATTTTGCGAAGCGTTTCCAGAGCCCGGATGGGAAGAAAATGCATCTGGAGATGGCTTATACTTTTGACAGAGAGGCGGCAGAAGAATTTAAGGCAGAGGTACAGAAGGAATTCCCGAATAATGAGATCGTGTTGGATCCGCTGTCCCTGGTAGTTGCCTGCCATATTGGACCGGGAGCTTTGGCTATCGCATGTTCCAAGGAGATTGAGTAAAAAGATTATTGCGTAATTACTTGTATTTTTACAAAGAATCCATTATAATCATGAGGTAAGAACGGAGAGGTTTTTACACCTTTCCGTTTTTGTGCGCATAGCACAGACAGGTTTAGTGTGATATACAGGAGGAAGAAAAGAATGGTTAAAGCAGTTGTTGGCGCCAACTGGGGCGACGAAGGCAAGGGCAAGATTACAGATATGCTGGCTAAGCAGGCTGACATCATTGTCCGTTTTCAGGGAGGAGCGAATGCGGGACATACAATCGTGAATGATTATGGAAAGTTCGCACTGCACACCCTTCCGTCCGGCGTGTTTTACAGTCATACTACCAGTATCATCGGAAATGGTGTGGCCTTAAATATTCCGGTTCTGTTTAATGAGATTAAGTCCATTATCGACAGAGACGTGCCGATGCCGAAGATTCTGGTATCCAACCGGGCGCAGATCGTAATGCCTTACCATATCTTATTTGACCAATATGAGGAGGAGCGTCTGGGCGGTAAGTCCTTCGGTTCTACAAAGTCCGGAATTGCTCCTTTCTATTCTGATAAATATGCAAAGATCGGCTTCCAGGTCAGCGAGCTCTTTGATGATGAGCTGCTGGAGGAGAAGGTTGTGCGGATAGCAGAGCAGAAGAATGTTCTGTTAGAGCATCTGTATCATAAGCCGCTTCTTGATCCTAAGGAGCTCCTTGCTACCTTACATGAGTATCGTGACATGGTTGCCCCATACGTATGTGATGTTTCCCTGTATCTGGATCAGGCCATCAAGGAGGGCAAGACCATACTTCTTGAGGGACAGTTGGGAACACTGAAGGATCCGGATCACGGTATTTATCCGATGGTAACATCTTCTTCTACACTGGCTGCCTACGGTGCGATTGGAGCAGGAATTCCGCCATATGAGATTGGGCAGATTATCACGGTCTGCAAGGCATATTCCTCCGCAGTAGGCGCAGGTGCTTTTGTCAGTGAGATTTTTGGAGATGAGGCTGATGAGCTTCGCCGCCGCGGTGGTGATGGCGGCGAGTTCGGTGCTACTACCGGACGCCCGAGAAGAATGGGATGGTTTGACTGCGTAGCCAGCAAGTACGGCTGCCGTCTGCAGGGAACCACGGATGTGGCCTTTACCGTGCTGGATGTGCTGGGCTATCTGGATGAGATTCCGGTATGTGTGGGCTATGAGATTGACGGAGAGGTTACCACAGACTTCCCTGTTACCTGCAAGCTGGAGAAAGCAAAGCCGGTATTAAAAACTCTGCCGGGATGGAAATGCGATATCCGCGGTATCAAGAAGTATGAGGATCTTCCGGAGAACTGCCGGAAATATGTAGAGTTCATCGAGAATGAGATCGGATACCCGATTACCATGGTCTCCAACGGCCCGGGCCGTGATGACATCATTTATCGTGATTCCCCGCTTTCTAAATAAGGAATGAAATCTAAAGAAAGAATCATAGAAAAGGAGATGGAGAGTTCCATCTTCTTTTTGTGTCTACGGCATTTCACAAAATCATCACAATTTCATCATATTTTACACACGAAATTTCCATAAACTGAAGATAAACAAAACCGTGGTACGTTTATGCCTTTTTCGGCAGGAAAAGGGCTGCGGATGATAGAGCAGGAGAAAAGGGAGGCAGTTTCTGTGATTGAGATCAGTCATCTAGTGAAAAAGTACGGGGACCATGTGGCCGTGGACGATCTTTCCCTGACGGTGGAGCCGGGGAAAATCTATGGATTTCTGGGACCAAACGGTGCGGGAAAATCCACCACCATGAATATCATTACCGGGTATCTGGGAGCCACCGGCGGGGAGGTGACCATCAACGGTCATGACATTTTTAAGGAGCCTGAGGAGGCGAAGCGGTGCATCGGCTATCTGCCGGAGATTCCACCTCTGTATTCGGATATGACGGTCCTGGAATATCTGAATTTTGCGGCGGAGCTTAAGAAGCTGGAGAAAACGAACCGGAAGAAATATGTGGCAGAGGCGATGGAGACCACCGGAGTAACGGATGTGGCGAACCGTCTGATCCGCAATCTGTCCAAGGGTTATCGGCAGCGAGTGGGCTTTGCCCAGGCACTTTTGGGATACCCAAAGATCATTATATTGGATGAACCTACGGTGGGACTGGATCCCAAGCAGATCATCGAGATCCGGGAACTGATCAAACGGCTGGGGGAGACACACACGGTCATTCTAAGCTCCCACATTCTGACAGAGATCAGCGCCGTCTGTGACCATGTTTTTATTATTTCTAAAGGAAAACTGGTGGCCAGCGACTCCACGGAGAATCTGGTGGGCATGATGTCCGGAGCGCAGGAAATCCTGCTGACGGTGCGGGGGGATGCCACAGAGGCGAAGTCGCTGCTGGAAAAGGTGCAGGGAATCGAGAAAATCGAGATATGCAGGAAGTCCGAGGCTTTTGAGGATGCCGGTAAATGTGAGGAATGTGAAACAGCAGGCGGAATTGAAGAGGATATCACGCAACAGCCCAAGCAGGAAGTGCCGGAGTCCGGAAATTCTGATACACAGGTAGAAATACATGAAAATCCCAAGGAGCAGGAGAAGAATAACCATAAGGAAACCAGCCTGAAAATATATGCGAAGACCGGGGCCGATGTGCGGGAAATTGTATTTCGCACAATGGCAGGACAGCAGATTCCGGTACTGGAGCTGCATACAATCACGAAGTCTTTAGAGGAGGTCTTCCTTGAAATTACCCGGGACAGCGCGAAGGATGGAGGGCAGGAAGCATGTTAGCAGTTTTTAAGAGAGAGTTTAAGTCCTATTTTCAGAGTGTGATCGGCTGGCTGTTTGTGGCAGCCTTCCTGGCCATGTTCGGACTGTATTTTTACATTTACAACCTCTTGCAGGGCTATCCATACGTCTATTATACCTTAAGCGCCATCACGGTGGTATTTCTGATCGCAGTGCCGGTGCTTACCATGCGAAGCTTTGCGGAGGAGAGAAAGAGCAAAACGGACCAGCTGCTTTTGACGGCACCGGTTTCTCCCGGTAAGCTGGTTCTGGGAAAATATCTGGCAATGGCCGCCGTGTTTACGGTGGATATTGCTGTGTTCTGCGTGGCTCCTCTGATTCTTCGGGCCTTTGGTACCGTGCCCATGGGAGAAAGCTATATCGCCATACTCGCCTTCTGGCTGTACGGTTGCGCCTGTATCGCTGTAGGTATGTTTATTTCCTCCCTGACGGAGAGCCAGGTGATCGCTGCGGTTCTGACCTTTGTTGTGCTGTTTGTCAGCTATCTGATGCAGATGATTACGGGTGTGATCTCCTCGGAGGGGAATGTACTTACCCAAATATTGGAATGTCTGGATCTCTATGCGCCCTTTGAAAAATTTGCAGGGGGATGTCTGGAGCTGGCGGCCATTGTCTATTATCTGACGGTGATGGTGCTTATGAATTTCCTCACGGTGCAGTCCATTCAGAAACGGCGTTTTGCCATGAGCAGAAAGAAGTTTTCCACGGCAGTATTTTCTGTCTCTTTCATTGCTGTGGCAGTTGCACTTTCCGTGGTGGTAAACCTCATCGTGAATGAGATTCCTTCCGATAAGACGGCTATCGACTGCTCTTATTCGAAGCTTTATTCTATTACCGATGACACAAAAAAGGCCATGGAAGAGCTGGAAGAGGACGTGACCATCTATGCCCTTGTGGCGGAAAACCGCAAGGATGCCCAGGTGGATACGATTCTTAGCCGCTATGAGGATCTGTCGAAGCATATTTCCGTGGAATACGTGAATCCTTCGAAAAAGCCTTATTTTTACCGGGATTATACCGAGGAGGCTCCTGCCACAAACAGTCTGATCGTGGCAAGCGGCAGGCGTTCCCGGGTGATCGATTACTATGATATTTATCAGTATAAGTCAGACTATTACTCCTACAGCAGTGAACTTGCGGGCTTTGATGCAGAGGGGCAGCTGACCAGTGCCATCCAATATGTTACCATGGGAGACGACCAGCTCCCGGTGGTTTATGAGATTACCGGGCATGGGGAATACAGCCTGGGAAGTGAGTTTACCGATGTGATCAGCAAGGCAAACATGACGCTGTCTGACCTGGAGCTTTTGAATGAGGAGGGTGTGCCGGAGGATGCGGCTGCCATTATCATCAATGGACCTCAGCAGGATTTCAACAAAGCGGATGCAAAAAAGGTCATTGACTATCTGAAGGATGGTGGAAAAGCCATTGTGATTGGATCCTATACGGAAGAGGAGCTGCCGAATTTTGATTCGATTCTGGAGGAATACGACGTCAGCTTTACCAAGGGCATGGTGGCAGATAATGATACCCAGAATTATTACCGGATGGGCGGACCCTTCCATCTGCTTCCCGATGTAAACAGCAGCGCTTATACCGGAAGTCTTGCAGGAAAATATGTCTATGTACCGGCATCCCTGGGAATTACTTATCCGGCCGAAAGTGACGATGTAACTTACACGTCCCTGATGGACACCTCGGATCAGGCAGTGTCCAAAAATGATCCGGGCAATATGACGGATTACACCTTGGAAACGGGAGACGATGAAGGACCATTCTCTCTGGGACTGGCTGTGGAAGTGTCTGTGGATGAAGATAAAACGACCCGGCTTCTGGTGTTTGCAAGCCCATACCTTTTCAGCGACGAGGCCAGCCAGCTGACGGCAAACAATGCGGTGCTGTTTTCCGATGTGGTCACGAACCTTGTCCCGGATACCGGAGCGTCAGGAAGCGTGATCCCGGTGAAGGAATACATCCTTGACCAGCTGACGGTCAATGCCTTCTGGTCCATCCTTTTGGGGCTGATGTTTACTATTTTTGTCCCGATTGTTCTGGTGGGAACCGGAATTGTGATTTTTGCGGTAAGGAGAAAGAAATAATGAAGCAACAGAAAAAATAGTTTTTTGTGGTGCTTACTTTGGGGTAAGCAGCTATTCGAAGAAGGAGCAGGAGCGAAAAGAGCAAGAGACTGCAGATGAATTTGGTGGAGGTGGAAGAAGAATAAATCCTAATCCTGCTTTTTTTCTTCTTCCTTCTCATCCTTGTTCCGGGTCAGTCGGTAGATGAAGGTGTAAGCCCAGATTAGCACCGGGATCACCACGGTGGCGAATACGGATGCCATAAATACCTGCATGGTGGCAGTGCTGTCGGTGACGGCGCAGAACAAGGTGATAAAATATAACGATACCAAAAGGATGATGCCAAGGATGGCAAGTACCTGTTTTGCTTTTTTCATGAAAACCTCCTGTGTGATGCTTCACAATATCTGTCAGATACCACTATTCTATCTGTCTGACATGGAATTGTCAAACGTAAAAAAGGACTTGGAAAAATGCGTATTCTTTGGTATAATAGGCGTACATGTGTAATACATGTAATTCCTAAGTGATAAAGGTGGTATAAAAATGGCTATATTGCAAGAGTGGCAGAAGATTGCCTACAATGAGAAAGCAAATCAGAAGGAGCTGCAGCAGTTCTGGCAGAGATATTTTATGCTGGAGAAGGGTGTTTACGAGAAGCTTTTGACGAACCCGGACGAGGTTGTTGAGGGTACGGTAAAGGAGCTTGCAGACAAGTATCAGTTGACGGTTCTGGAGATGGCAGGATTTCTGGATGGAATTAACGACAGCCTGGTGGAGCCGAATCCGATCGATACCATGGAGGAGGACACGAAGGTAAGTCTTGCTTTTGATAAAGAGAAGCTTTATAAGAACATGGTAGATGCCAAGGCTGACTGGCTGTACGAGTTGCCAATGTGGGATGATATTTTTGACAAGGAAACCAAGCACAGACTGTATCTGGAGCAGAAGAAGTCCGGAACGGTGGTTGTGGGCAAGAAGGTTGGACGTAACGATCCATGTCCTTGCGGCAGTGGCAAGAAGTATAAGCACTGCTGTGGAAGATAATTTTTATTTTCCCCTTGCATTTGCGGATAAAGTGCCTATAATAAAGGTAAAGTAAATAACACAAAATGCGTAGAAGAGAAGAGTACGTGTGTAGAATCTGACAGAGAGGGCGGCCTCCTTGGGGAGTGGTGCAAGCAGCCTGAGTGGATACATACCGAAGACCACCTCTGAGTGACCCCAATCAGGTCCGGTGATACCGTTATCATCATATGAGTGACCATGCCTCTGGCAGGGTAACCGGGGTGGAACCGCGAATGTTATATCGTCCCCGGCATCGGAATTATTTCGATGCCGGGGATTTTTGCATTGCGATTTTTGTGTCGCGGCAGACGAGATAGTGTAAATCTGCGAAGCGTCGGAGCCTGGGATTTACCGGAGAGCAACGAAGAAAATAATATGTAAGTAGGAAGGAGAGTTTGTCAATGAAAAAAGTAAAAGATTGTCTGGCAGCACTGTCCGAGCCAGTGACTATGACAAAGAAGGAAAAAGTGATGACCATTGCACTGGCGGCTTTGACCGGTCTTGTGCTCGGCATGCTGATTTCCCCGAGAAAGACCACCAGCATCTGCTGTGGAAATGATAATGGAAATTATTATCCATCGGATGAGGAATGGGACGAAGAGGATTCATATTAAAATAACAAGGAGATAGATATCATGAAAATTACATTGAAGGACGGTTCCGTCAAGGAATACAGCGAAGCGAAATCTGTTTATGAAATTGCAAAGGACATCAGCGAAGGTCTGGCCCGGGTGGCCTGTGCCGGTGAGCTGAATGGGGAGATTGTGGATCTTCGTACCATGATCCATGAGGACTGCAGTTTAAATATCGTAACTGCCAGTGATCCGGAGGGGCTTCGTGTCATTCGCCATACAGCATCCCACATTCTGGCAGAGGCAGTTAAGAGACTGTTCCCGGAGGCAAAGGTAACTATCGGTCCTGCTATTGAGGACGGATTTTATTATGATTTTGATGCGGATCCTTTTTCCAGAGAGGATCTGGACAAGCTGGAAGCAGAGATGAAGAAAATCATCAAGGAAGGCCATGAGATCACGAGATTTACCCTGCCGAGAACTGAGGCTATCAAGTTCATGCAGGAGCGCAACGAGCCTTATAAGGTTGAACTCATCGAGGATCTTCCGGAGGATGCCGAGATTTCCTTCTACGATCAGGGTGGCTTTGTGGATCTGTGTGCAGGACCACACCTTATGAGCACTAAGGGTGTGAAGGCTTACAAGCTGATTTCTTCCTCCATGGCTTACTGGAGAGGTGATTCCGAGAAGGCACGCCTTCAGAGAATTTACGGAACTGCTTTTAATAAGAAGGATGAATTAAAGGAACACCTGGACAAGCTGGCAGAAGCCAAGCTTCGTGATCACAATAAACTGGGCCGTGAAATGGGATTGTTCACCACTGTGGATGTGATCGGTCAGGGACTTCCACTTTTTACCCCCAAGGGAACCAAGATGATCATGAAATTACAGCGTTGGATCGAGGATCTGGAGGACAACGAGTGGGGCTATGTAAGAACAAGGACCCCTCTCATGGCAAAGTCTGATCTCTACAAGATTTCCGGTCACTGGGATCATTACAAGGATGGCATGTTTGTGCTTGGGGATGAGGAGGTAGATAAGGAAGTATTTGCCCTTCGTCCAATGACCTGTCCTTTCCAGTATTATGTGTACAAGAACGAGCAGCATTCCTACAAGGATCTTCCCTACCGTATGGGAGAGACCTCCACACTTTTCCGCTGCGAGGATTCCGGCGAGATGCACGGTCTTACCCGTGTACGCCAGTTTACCATTTCCGAGGGACATCTGGTGCTCCGTCCGGATCAGGCGGAGGCAGAGCTTAAGAGCTGCTTCGACCTGGCTTTCTATGTACTTTCCACCCTTGGTTTGGAAAAGGATGTGACCTTCCGACTTTCCAAGTGGGACCCGGAGAATAAGAAGAAATACTTAGGGGATGACAATTATTGGAACTCCACCCAGCAGGCTCTCCGGGATGTGCTGAATGAAAAGGGTGTTTCCTTTGTGGAGGCTGATGGCGAGGCTGCCTTCTACGGACCGAAGATCGATATCCAGGCGAAGAATGTATACGGCAAGGAAGATACCATGATCACCATTCAGCTGGATTGCGCCATCGCTGAGAATTTTGACTTGTATTACATTGATCAGAATGGTGACAAAGTTCGTCCGTACATTATCCACAGAACCTCTCTTGGCTGCTACGAGAGAACTCTTGCATGGCTTATTGAGAAATATGCCGGCAAGTTCCCGACCTGGCTGTGTCCGGAGCAGGTGCGTGTGCTTCCGATTTCTGAGAAATACGCAGATTACGCCAACAAGGTTGCTGCAGAGCTTAAGAAAAACGGCGTAGATGTCACCGTGG
This sequence comes from uncultured Lachnospiraceae bacterium, assembly GCA_900316805.1. Classification (GTDB taxonomy): domain Bacteria; phylum Bacillota; class Clostridia; order Lachnospirales; family Lachnospiraceae; genus Roseburia. Next base: position 15,714 of record ONEJ01000020.1, on the reverse strand, counting down.
ACGAGCGCTCCGAGAAGATCGGCTACAAGATCCGTGAGGCTCGTATGGACAGACTTCCGTACATGCTGGTAGTTGGCGCCCAGGAGGAAGTCGATGGCACCGTATCCGTCAGAAGCCGTTTTGCAGGAGACGAGGGCGTGAAGCCTCTGGCTGATTTCACTAACCAGATCTGCGAAGAAATCCGCACGAAGGCCATCCGCAAGGAAGAGAACCTTGAGGAGAAAGAGAAGTAGGAGTTGTACGCGGAATATACGAAATATACTGCGGGGTGATTTTATGGGCGGTGGAGGCAGCTTTTTCGCTATGCGCCCACAAAAAGCCATATAAAATCAATAAAACAGTAAAAAATGGGCGGTAGGGAATGGTTATTTTCTATACGCCCATTTTATACGTGGAGCGGCAAAAAATATGGGCGTATGCAAGAAATGTTGTTGCCAGTGCCCATATATGCCCAATCATGAAATGTACATAGCTATCATCTTGGAAATTGTTCATTATTCAGGACGATGCTATCGGTTTGAAAACTTGTTCAAGTCGCAAATGCTATGACGAAAAGAGCAAATCATAATTTCCACCACTACCCACCACATTTTAAGAATGATATGCCGGAGAACGAAGCATACTATTCAGGAATCCGCTGAGATTTAGAGAATTAAAAAACGTGGATTCATAAGAATTCAGGAAAAGCAATGGCTATGTCAGATTTTTTTGAAAGTCTGACATGGAGCATCAGGCCTCTGCCAAAGCTGGCTTGTCAGGGACAGATGCCCAATCATAACACTAGGAGGTATGCCAAATGACAAAATTAGACTGTAATGTGGTGAACTGTTCCTATAATGAGGACAATTGCTGCAGAAGAGCAGACATTCAGGTGGAGGGAGCGGATGCACATACCCCTTCCGAAACAAGCTGTGGAAGCTTCGTGCCGAGAGGATGTAACTGCAACCGCAACGAGATGGGAGAGCCTGCAAAGGCAACTGCGGTAGCCTGTGAGGCGGTGGAGTGCCGCTTTAACCGGGAAAAGAAATGCAGTGCGGATCATATCGGAATTGCCGGAGGTCATGCTGACAACGGAAGAGAGACCGAGTGTGGAAGTTTCTCCTACGAGGCGTAATTACTAAGCCGCGCAATAGGCGCAGAGAGAGCCGTCGTGCCATGAGAGTCGTCGTACCAATGGTACGGCGGCTTTTTTACCTTTATAGTGCCTGAAAATTGCCGCACCACAAGATGTTGTAGCTCTTTGAAAAGCTTCAAAAACTTCGAAAAAACCTTGATTTTTCAGCGGCTTGGGAGTATGATGGATACATGGTGGTGGAAAGTGGAGAGAATATCCCATAGAGTGGTATAAAGTGGTGGATAAGTTGATAATCCTGTGGATAAACCGCTGGCCGCCGAAACGGGTTCGATAGAACCGGGAAAGGAGGCAGGGACTGTCATGTTCATGGGCGAATATAATCATTCCGTCGATGCAAAGGGACGGCTGATTGTTCCATCAAAGTTCAGAGAGCAGCTTGGCAACGAGTTTGTTGTGACCAAGGGACTGGATGGATGTCTGTTTGTATATTCCCATGAAGAGTGGCAGCGAATCGAAGAAAGCCTCCGTGAGAAACCGCTGACCTCCAAGGATGCAAGAAAGTTTATGCGCTTCTTCTTTGCAGGAGCAGCAAACTGCGAGGTGGACAAGCAGGGAAGAATCCTTCTTCCGGCTAACCTCCGTGAGTACGCAGGGATTGATAAGGAAGTCGTATCAGTGGGCGTGTTCAGCCGTGTTGAGATCTGGAGCAAGGAGCGCTACCTGGAGAGTAACGACTTCGATGATATGGATGAGATCGCAGAGCACATGGCAGAGCTGGGCATCCAGATCTAATATGAGATTGCAGCGTACATGGTAGAACTGGAAACCCATATTTAATATGCAGAAGATTTTGGGAACATACAATTGAAAATGCAGGAGTCATAAGCTGTACATATGCTTTTTATTGTGTTGTCAGGCAAACAGGAAACGACAAACTTGAAACAATACGGGAGGAATTGAAGATGGAATTCAAACACATCTCTGTGCTCTTGGAGGAGACAATTGAACAGCTTCACATCCGCCCGGAAGGAATTTACGTGGATGGAACGCTGGGAGGCGGGGGACATTCCCTCGAGATTGCCAGGCGGCTGACTACAGGAAGGTTGATCGGCATCGATCAGGACGAAGATGCCATTGCGGCAGCGGGAGAGCGGCTGAAGGACTACCGGGATAAGGTAACCATCATCAGAAGCAATTACGCACAGATGGCGCAGGTGCTGAAGGATCTGGGAATTGCCCATGTGGATGGCATTCTTCTGGATCTGGGGGTTTCCTCTTACCAGCTGGATGCACCGGAGAGGGGATTTACCTACCGCTGTGAAGATGCACCTCTTGATATGCGGATGGACAGGAGACAGAAGCTGACGGCTTACGATATAGTGAACGATTACAGTGAGTCAGACCTCTTCCGGATCATCCGGGATTACGGAGAAGACCGGTTCGCAAAGAATATTGCGAAACACATTGTACAAGCCCGGGAGGAAAAACCTATCGAAACCACGGGAGAACTGAACGCAGTCATTAAGGGTGCGATTCCCATGAAGTTGCAGGCTACAGGGGGACATCCCTCCAAGAGAACCTATCAGGCAATCCGCATTGAATTAAACCACGAGCTGGATGTGCTGAGAGATCACTTGGATGAGATGATCGATCTGCTGGAGGATGGTGGAAGATTCTGCATCATCACATTCCATTCTTTGGAAGATCGCATCGTGAAGTCTGCTTTTAAGAAAAATGAGGATCCCTGCACATGCCCAAGGAATTTTCCGGTATGTGTCTGTGGGAACAAATCCAAAGGAAAAGTAATTACGAGAAAACCGATTTTACCATCGGATGAGGAGCTTAGTATAAACAGCCGTTCCAAGAGTGCGAAGCTGCGGGTATTTGAACGGAAAATGTAAATGTTTTGAATCATGACGATTCACAAAAATAAATTGATAGAAAGCAGGGATGCGGTATGACTAGAAATTATTACGTAAACGGGAATACGGTAAGAGAGCTGGAGACACCTGTCCGCAGAGAGGGCAGAAGCAGAGAGGAACTGGAGCAGATCAGACGCCGCAAGCATAGAAGAAGTGCGGCAAGAAGAAACCGCCAGAGAGAACTGCAGATGAGCCGCGGATATGTGGCTTTTCTGACAGTATGCGTACTGATGACGGCTTTCTCTTCTGTGATGCTTGTGCAAATGCAGGCACAGATGACCAGCCGTATGAGAAGCGTGGCAAGCCTTGAAAGTCAGGTCATTGACCTGAAGGCTGACAATGATGCCCGTTATAAGAACCTTACAACCTCCGTGGATTTAAATCATATCAAAGAGGTTGCTACAAAAAAGCTGGGAATGTCTTACCCAAAAGAGAAACAAGTGGTATACTACACGGTAGAGAACAGCAATTTCATGGATCAATACAGTGATATACCAAAACAATAGGAGCAGGCTTTGAGAAGAAGAAAAAAACCGGTCCGGAAGATGAACCGGATCATGAGAACCAAGCTGATCGTGCTTTTTAACGTGATCGTTCTGGCCCTTTGTGGTCTGATCGGACGGCTCATGTACATTGAGCACACCAGCGGCGACAAATATGAGAAAAAGGTTTTATCTATGCAGTCATACGATAGCAAGACAATTCCGTACCAGAGGGGAGAAATCGTGGATTCCTCCGGTACGGTTCTGGCTACCAGTGTGGCTGTTTATAATGTTATTCTGGACTGCTCGGTGATGACCGACAAGGAAGAGTATGTGGAGCCTACCATTGATGCCCTTACTAGGTACTTTACGGAGCTGAAGAGGGAGGATCTGGAAAAATACGCCACCGAGAACAAGAACAGCAGGTACATCGTTTTGGCAAAGAAGCTTCCCTATGATGATGTGCAGCCCTTCATAGAGATGCAGGATGCGGTGGATAAGAACGGAAATAAACGCAATCCCAATGTAAAGGGGGTCTGGTTTGAAAAGGAATACCAGAGACAGTATCCCCACAATACCCTTGCCGCCTCGGTCATCGGATTTACCTCTTCCGGAAATGTGGGAACCACGGGGCTGGAAAATTATTACAACGATGTGCTCAATGGGGTCAACGGCAGGGAGTATGGGTATCTGAATTCTGACAGTGATTTCGAGAAAACCGTGATCCCGGCTCAGGACGGCAACACGCTGGTCTGCTCTATTGATGCCAATATCCAGTCTATTGTGGAGGAGAAGATCGAAGAGTGGAATCAGAAATATACGGATAATTACTATGAAGGTGTGGGAAGCTTAAATACCGCTGTGGTGGTGATGAACCCCCAGAACGGTGAGATTCTTGCCATGGCAGATTATCCGGAATTTGATCTGAATAAACCAAGGGACTTAAGCGCCTTATACAGTGAGAAGGTGCTTGAGGAAATGACGGATGAGGAAAGCATGGACATTTTAAACGGTCTGTGGCAGAACTACTGTGTGACAGCCACCTACGAGCCGGGTTCCGTGCAGAAGCCTTTTACCGTAGCCTGCGGTCTGGATACCGGAACGGTCGCAGATGATATGACCTTTCTGTGTGACGGCGGTGAGCAGTTTGACCGGTGGGTCAGCTGCGTGAACCGGAACGGCCACGGGATGGAAACAGTGCGTAAAACCCTGATGGATTCCTGTAACGATGCCATCATGCAGATGACCTACAGGATTGGAAAAGAAAATTTCCTGCAGTACCAGTCAGATTTCGGCTTCGGACAGAAGTCGGGCATCGACCTGCCGGGAGAGGCAAATACTTCTACCCTGGTTTACACGGCAGAAAGCATGAAGCCCATTGACCTGGCTACCAATGCCTTCGGACAGAATTACAACTGTACCATGATTCAGATGGCCAGCGGTTTCTGTTCCCTGATCAATGGTGGCAATTACTACCAGCCGCACATTGTGACAAAGATCACGGACGCTTCCGGCAATACGGTTTCCACAATTGAGCCGAAGGTGGTGAAGCAGACAGTCTCCGAGAGCACCAGCCGGCAGATAAAGGATTATCTCTATGATGTAGTTACCAGTGGTACCGGCGGCACCGCCAAGGTGGACGGTTACTCCATGGGTGGTAAGACCGGAACTGCCCAGAAGCTTCCAAGAACCAGAGGAAAACATCTGGTTTCCTTTATGGGATATGCCCCCTACGATGATCCACAGCTGGTCATTTACTGTATCGTAGACGAGCCCAATGTGCCGGATGACGCTCACAGTTACTTTGCCCAGAACATTGTCCGGGAAATCTTGGAAGAGGTACTTCCCTATAAGAACATTTATCCGGATGAGAAGAAGACCGGCCGCAATAAAGGGCTGGATGTAACCGGTATCAATGCCCAGTACACCGGAGAACATAAGCCTGTTGCCAAGCGTGATACTGACAAAAAGAAGTCAGAGACGAAAGAAGAGGCACCGGAGAAAGAGGAATCTCCTGAGGAGGAAAAGCAGGAATAATTGTATGAGAAAACGGCGGATGTTCTAGCGGCATCCGCCCCTTCATATACTGTTAGGAAGAACGGGTATGGGGAATTTCTGCTTTATGGAATGGAACAAAACCTATCACCGCCGCAAAATCTGTGTCATTTTTGCCGGCGTTGCCCTCTGTGGCGTGATTCTGCTTGGCCGATTGGTATATCTTATGCTTTTCCGCGGAGATTATTACTCGGAACTTGCCACGGATCTGCAGCAGCGGGAAAGAAAGATCAAGGCCGCCAGAGGGAAGATCCTGGACAGAAACGGCAAGGTGCTGGCGGGGAATAAATCCGTCTGTACCATTTCCGTGATACATAACCAGATCAGGGAGCCGGAAAAGGTGATCCAAATGCTGGTGAAGGAGCTGGGACTGTCGGAGGAGCGCGTAAGAAAACGGGTGGAGAAGCGCACTTCCATTGAGAAGATTCAAAGCAATGTAGATAAAGAGACGGGAAACCGGATCCTGGCCTATGGCTATGACGGGGTCAAGGTGGATGAAGATTACAAGAGGGATTATCCCTTTGAGGATCTGGCCTCCAAGGTGCTGGGCTTTACCGGTGGGGATAACCAGGGTATCATCGGTCTGGAGAGCATCTACGATCAGGAGCTTGAGGGAGAAAACGGTCTGATTCTGACGACCACAGATGCCAGAGGTGTGGAGGCTGAGAATATCGGTGAGGAGCGGAAGGAACCGGTAGCCGGGAACAATCTTCGGATCACCATGGATGAAAATATCCAGCAGTTTGCCCAGCAGGCTGCGGCTAAGGCCTATATCCGCAAGGAGGCCGATTCTGTCAGTGTCATTGTGATGAATCCATCCAATGGGGAATTGTACGCCATGGTGGATTACCCGGAATTTGATCTGAATGATCCGTTTACTCTGACGGAGGAGTATCAGAAGGAGAAAACGGATAAAGAGGATTCCAAGGAAGAAGCCTCCTCCCGGGAAGCCACAGACAGCGAAGACAAGGAGCAGGATGCTCTGAACCAGATGTGGAGGAACCACTGCATTAACGATACCTACGAGCCGGGATCCACCTTCAAGGTAATCACGGCCACAGCGGCTCTGGAGGAACATGTGGTGTCTTTGGAGGACAGCTTTTACTGTCCCGGATACATTGTGGTGGAGGACCGCAGGATCCGCTGTCATAAGACCACGGGGCATGGGGCAGAAACCTTCGTTCAGGGCATTGAGAATTCCTGCAATCCGGTGTTTATCAATGTGGGACTCCGCATCGGGGCAGACCGGTTCTATGATTATTTTGAACAGTTTGGCCTGCTGGGAAAGACGGGCATTGATCTGCCGGGGGAGGCAGCCACCATTATGCACAAGCGGGAAAACATCGGGCTGGTGGAACTGGCCACCATATCCTTCGGCCAGTCCTTCCAGATCACGCCGGTGCAGCTGGCGGCCACGGTATCCTCCATCATCAATGGGGGAAACCGCATTACACCCCACTTTGGCATGCAGGTGGAGGATGAAGACGGAAATGTGGTAAAGAAGTTTTCCTATGAGACAAAGGGAAGGATCTGCAGCGAAGAGACTTCTAAGACCATGCGGGAGCTTCTGGAAAAAGTTGTCTCCGAGGGCGGTGGAAATAAGGCTGCCATAGAGGGCTGCCGGATCGGCGGAAAAACCGCCACCTCCCAGACTCTGCCCCGCTCGGCAAACCGCTATATTTCCTCTTTTCTGGGATTTGCACCGGCAGATGATCCCCGGGTTCTGGTGCTGGTGATCATCCGAAACCCTTCCGGAGTGTATTACGGCGGCACCATTGCAGCCCCGGTGGCAAAGGAAATCTTTGAAAACATTCTGCCCTATCTTGAATTGGGATAGTAAATAACGTATACTGTTTTGTGATAAAGTGTTGGAAACGGAGGTCAAAGGATCAGATGAAGATAGAAGATAAGAAGGTTCTTGTGGTTGGTACCGGTGTCAGTGGCATTGCGGCGGCAAAGCTTCTGTTGGACAAAGGCGTGTCCACGGTGTTATTTGACGGTAACAGGGATCTTGATCTGAAAAAGCTGTATGAGAAGGAACCGGCGCTTTCTAATGTGCCGGTAATCCTTGGAGAACTGAAAGAGGAGCAGATGCGGAAGTTGGGTGCAGCTGTGTTAAGTCCGGGGGTGCCGACGGATCTGCCCATGGTAGAGAAGCTGCGGGCACAGAATGTGGCCATCTGGGGTGAGATCGAATTGGCTTACTATTTCGGAAAAGGCCGTGTCATCGCCATTACCGGAACGAACGGCAAGACGACCACCACAGCCCTGACCGGCGAGATCATGAAGAATTATTATAAAGATGTGCGGGTTGTGGGAAACATCGGAATTCCTTATACCTCCGAGGCAGCTTCCATGACAGAGGATACCGTTACTGTGGCAGAGATCAGCAGCTTTCAGCTGGAAACCATCCACGAGTTTGCGCCCCAGGTGTCGGCAATTTTAAATATTACGCCGGATCATCTGAACCGTCATCACACCATGGAATGCTATATTGAGACGAAGGAGCGGATTACGGAGAATCAGACGAAGGAGCAGGTCTGCGTCCTCAACTATGAGGATGAGGTGCTGCGGGAGTTCGGAAAGAAGGCTCCGGCCACCGTGGTCTTTTTCAGCAGTGCAAGAGTGCTGGAGGAGGGACTGTATTTACAGGGGGAGGACATTTACTATGCCCACGAGGGAAAGAAGGAGCATGTTATAAATGTCAGTGACCTGAACCTTTTGGGAAAGCATAATTATGAGAATGTCATGGCAGCTACTGCCATGAGCATCAGCTTTGGTGTGCCTATGGAAAAAATTGTGGAGGTACTGAAGCACTTCCAGGCTGTAGAGCACCGGATAGAATATGTGACAGAGAAGCGTGGTGTCCGCTATTACAACGATTCCAAGGGAACGAACCCGGATGCTGCCATCCAGGGCATCCGTGCCATGAACCGGCCCACTTACCTGATCGGAGGCGGCTACGACAAGCAGTCAGAGTATGACGAGTGGATCAATGCCTTCGACGGCAAGGTAAAGGCGCTTGTGCTGATCGGTCAGACAGCAGATAAGATCGAGGCCTGTGCCCACCGGCACGGTTTTATGAATACCGTGAAGCTTGAGACCTTTGAAGAGGCCATAAACTACTGCTATGAGCATGCGGTATCCGGCGATGCCGTGCTGTTATCACCGGCCTGCGCAAGCTGGGGCATGTTCAAGAATTATGAGGAACGGGGAAAGATATTCAAGGATATTGTTCGAGGCTTAAAGGAGTAATCATCAGTGGCAAGAAAGAAAAGTAGAGAAAGAGAAACTGCATATTTTGATTATAATCTGCTTTTTATCATTATCTTCCTGCTGTGCTTCGGGCTGGTAATGCTGTACAGTTCCAGCTCCTACACATCGGCAAATAAGTATGGGGACAGTGCCCACTATCTGAAGCTGCAGCTTAGAAATATCCTGGTGGGACTGTTTCCGATGATTTTTTTTGCCAAAGTAGATTACCGTGTCTGGCGGAAGCTTGGCAGCTTTGCCTACCTGGTTTCGTTTCTTTTGTGTGTGTTGGTTATGCTGCCGATTCCGGGGCTTACCAGAAGCTCCCACGGACAGTCCAGATGGCTGAATCTGGGGCCGCTCAGCTTCCAGCCTTCGGAGCTGGCGAAGCTGGCGGTGATCATTTTCCTCGCCATGCTGATCGAGAAGATTCCTAAGAGTCTGGATAAATTCTCCAGTCTGATCAAGGTGGGGCTTCTTTTGATTCCTCTGCTGGGGGTGGTTGCCTACAGTAATCTGAGTACGGCGGTCATCATTTTCGGTATCGCGGTGTGTATGTTGTTTGTGGCAAGTCCCAAGTATGCCCAGTTCATTCTGGTGGGTATCGGCGGCGTGGCCTTTGTGGTGGCATTTATTGCGCTGGCCCAGTACCGGAGCACCCGTGTGGATGCCTGGCTGCACCCGGAAACCGCGGGGGACGCCGGTTTTCAGACGCTGATGGGACTGTACGCCATCGGATCCGGCAAACTCTTTGGCAAAGGACTTGGGCAGAGCCTTCAGAAAATGGGAAATGTCCCGGAAGCCCAGAACGATATGATTTTCTCCATTATCTGTGAGGAACTGGGACTTTTCGGAGCTGTCTGTGTGATCCTTCTGTTCATCCTTCTACTGTGGAGAATGATGATTATTGCCAACAACGCAAGGGATCTTTACGGGGCACTTCTGGTAAGCGGCATTATGTCCCACATTGCGATTCAGGTCTTCCTGAACATCGCGGTTGTCACAAATACGATTCCAAACACCGGAGTTATTCTTCCTTTTATCAGTTACGGAGGAACCTCCCTGGTTTTCCTGATGGGAGAGATGGGGCTTGTGCTCAGCGTGTCCCGGGGTATCCGGCTGGAATCCATGAAACAGGGTGAAGCATGATCAGAGAAGAACGAAGAAAAGCAAGACAAAGAAAATCCATTCTGGGAATCATTGTGGGAGTAGTGATTTTCCTGGCACTGGCTTTTCTCATCGTGGTGAAGGTATTCTGTGTGAAGAATATCATCGTGGAGGGAAATAAGCTCTACGATGCCTCCGTGATCAAGAAGGCAGTGTTGAACGATCAATATTCCTGGAATTCTCTTTATGTGGTTACAAAGTATAAATTTGTGGATACCAAGGAAATTCCTTTTATCGATACTATGGAAATCAGTCTGGAGAGCCCCACCACCCTTCATATCAAGGTTTACGAAAAGGGCATGATGGGATATATCTATATCCCATCCATCGATGAGAATGCCTACTTCGATAAAAACGGACTGGTGGTGGAAACCTCAAAGGAGGTCATCGAGGGGATTCCACAAATCTGTGGAATCGACTGTGACGAGGTTGTTTTGTATGAAAAGCTTCCGGTTGACAGTGACAGGTTAAGGGAAATCCTGACGTTGACCCAGGCATTAAAGCGAAACAAGCTGCTGCCGGATTCCATCACCTTCGGGGGAGAAGATGAACCGGCGCTTTCCTATGGGAATATCGAGGTACTGATGGGAGACATGACTCTCCTGACCCAGAAGGTGGAGCGTCTGTCGAAGATCAAGCCAAGTCTGGAGGGTATGAAGGGAACACTACATTTAGAGAATTGGACGGAAGAAACAACAAATATTGTGTTTGACCGGAAGGACGTTGGGAAAAAAGATCAGAAAAAATCATAATTTTCTGTTGATTATTTATAAGAAAAATTATATTATAGTTTATATGGACAGGCATGAAACATTTTTTATGTTTCACGAAATACATAGGAAATCGAAAAACAGCTTCCGGAGGGCAGGGATTGTTCACACTGTGAAGGAAGGCCGTAACAGAGGAAAGCTGTCAGAATAGAATAATTGGTTGAATAGAGGAGGAAGAACCATGCTGGAAATTCGCACACAGGAGACAGATACAAGTGCAAAGATTATTGTTATCGGTGTAGGTGGTGCCGGAAACAATGCTGTAAACCGCATGATTGATGAAAAAATAGGTGGAGTTGAGTTCATTGGTGTTAATACGGACAAACAGGCTCTGCAGCTTTGTAAGGCTCCGTCGCTGATCCAGATCGGTGAGAAGCTGACCAAGGGGCTGGGCGCCGGTGCACAGCCGGAGATCGGAGAGAAGGCCGCTGAGGAGAGCGCAGAAGAGTTAGCTTCTGCAGTGAAGGGCGCTGACATGGTATTTGTTACCTGTGGAATGGGCGGTGGTACCGGAACCGGAGCAGCTCCGGTGGTTGCCAAGATTGCCAAGGAGCAGGGAATCTTAACAGTAGGTGTTGTTACCAAGCCTTTTAAATTCGAGGCAAAGAAGCGTATGATCAACGCCGTATCCGGAATTGAAAAGCTCAAGGAGAGCGTAGATACTCTGATCGTGATCCCAAATGATAAGCTTCTTGAGATCGTAGACCGTCGTACCTCTATGCCGGATGCCTTAAAGAAAGCAGATGAGGTTCTTCAGCAGGCCGTACAGGGAATTACCGACCTGATCAACTTGCCGGCTCTGATCAATCTGGACTTTGCGGATGTACAGACCGTTATGAAGGACAAGGGTATGGCACATATCGGTATCGGCAGTGCCAAGGGTGATGAGAAGGCCATCGAGGCAGTGAAGCTTGCGGTTGCATCTCCACTTCTGGAGACCACCATCAATGGTGCTTCCCATGTTATTATCAATATTTCCGGAGATATTTCTCTGATGGATGCCAACGATGCTGCAAGCTACGTACAGGATCTTGCAGGAGAAGACGCAAATATTATTTTCGGTGCCAAGTATGACGAGACCATGACGGATGAGGCAACCATTACCGTCATTGCGACAGGTCTTGAGGATGCAAATAAGCAGCAGATACCGGTTCAGGCAGCCAGTGGCATTGGCGGACGTATGGTTTATCCGAACTCTGCGTCAGCAACCAGAGGTGCTACCACTACAGGAATTGCCAGCTTCGCGAACTCCGGACAGTCAACTGCCAGACCGTTAACTCCAAATCCGGCACCGACAGCCTCCTCATACTCCGGGATTCAGAGACCGCCGAAGCCGGAGAGCACGGTAAAGCCTGTGGATATCAATATTCCTGATTTCCTGAAAAATGCCAGGAGATAAAAATAGTCTGTCGAATCCGGACAATAATTTGTGAATTGCAACCTCCTGTTTTTGCCAAAATACAGCGGATCTGTATTTTATAATGGCAGAAGCAGGAGGTGATTTTTATTTATGTATTCTATGTGGATGTGTTCTTAGTTCAAAATTTTCTGATGAATCTGATCATTTTATCCCTGACAACTGTGTTTTGGAAGCGTTCTGTGAAATGGGGAAAGCTTCGGATGGTGGCGGCGGGACTTTTTGGGGCGGTGCTTTCTGCCCTATGCCTGATTCTGCTGGGAAACTACCGGGGCACCATGGCCGTTATGGCCTTTTTTATTGTGCCTGCAATGCTGGTGCTGGCCTTTGGATGGCCGGGGGGACGGCAGTTTGTGTTCTGCGTGGGAACAAGTCTCTTGTCGGCGGTGATTTTAAACGGCGTGGCCCTTGCCTTTTACAATCTGACAGGAATAACGACCTTAAATCTATATGTCAGTATTGTGGTTCTTATCACTGCGCATTTTCTGGTGAAGTGTATGCTGGTATCCGTAAGGCAGCAGAAAAGGCAGCTGGAGGTGACACTGACCGGTTCCGGAGAATGTGTTTCCTGCATGGGGCTGTACGACAGCGGGAACCTGCTTCGGATTCCGGAGACAGAGGAGCCGGTACATATTATCGCACCTGAGCTTATGAGCCGCCTTGCAGGGAAGGGGGAATCAGACGAATTAACGGAAGAGACCATTGCCTTCCGGGCTCTGGGGGCAGGGGAGGGAAACCTGAAGGTCTATCGGATCCGGGCACTGGATGCCAGACAGGGGAATTTTTGCTGCCATATGGAGCCGGCCTGGGTGGGCTGCGGGGATGAGGCCCTGATGAAGGGAAAAAGCTATCAGATTATCTTGAATGCAGCGATTATGAATTGACGTATGGGAGAGGAGAGAAATATGTTTGAAATCGTAGAAAAAGTGATACGGAAGATGCAGATATTTTTTGCGGACAATGAGGTATTTTATATCGGGGGCGCGGATGTGCTGCCACCGCCTCTGGAAAAGGAGGAGGAGATCCTGTGTATCCAGGCACTTTCCGAGGAAAACGAGAAGGTGGATTACTCGCGGGAGGAGGCCAGAAAGATGCTGATCGAGCATAACCTTCGTCTGGTGGTTTATCTGGCGAAGAAATTTGAAAATACGGGCATCTGTGTGGAGGATCTGATTTCCATCGGAACCATCGGCCTTATTAAGGGAATCAATACCTTCAATCCCTCCAAGAAGATCAAGCTGGCCACCTATGCGTCCCGCTGTATCGAAAACGAGATTCTCATGTATCTGCGCCGGAACAATAAGGTAAAGCTGGAGGTATCCTTTGACGAGCCTTTAAATGTGGACTGGGACGGCAATGAGCTGCTGCTTTCAGACATTCTGGGAACGGATGAGGATATTATCTACCGGGATATGGAAAATGAGGAGGAGACCAGGCTTCTGAAGGCCGCGGTGGAGAAACTGGGACCCAGGGAAAAACAGATCATCTGTCTGAGATACGGCATCGGACAGAAGGACGGACAGGAGATGACCCAGAAGGAGGTGGCGGATCTGCTGGGGATTTCCCAGTCCTACATATCAAGGCTTGAGAAGAAGATTATTTTGCGGCTGGGGAAGGAGATTCGCAAAAATTAGGTAGTGCGGTTCGCCCCATATATGTTATAATATACATAATAATTGCATTTGGAGAAGGGGTGTTACTATGATTTTGGAGTTTCTGGGGGCGGACCGTGAGGTAACGGGAAGCTGTCATTATGTTTCTTTTGCCGATAAGCATTTTCTGGTGGACTGCGGTATGGAGCAGGGGCCGGATCTGTACGTGAATCAGGAGATTCCGGTGAATGCGGCTACTATCGACTATGTGTTTATCACACATGCCCACATCGATCACTCGGGTTTGCTGCCGCTTTTGTATAATCATGGATTTCGGGGGAAAATCTTTGCCACAAAGGCAACCTGCGAGCTCTGTAATATTATGCTGAAGGATTCCGCGCATATTCAGGAATTTGAAGCGGAGTGGAAGAACCGGAAGGCAAGGCGTGCCGGACAGCCGGAGGTGACGCCGCTGTATACCATGGAGGATGCCCAGGGGGTATTGGGGCATTTTGTATCCTGTGATTACAGCGAGAAGGCGGAGATCTGCGAGGGGCTGACCATTCGATTTATCGATGCGGGACATCTGCTGGGATCCTCCTCCATCGAAATCTGGGTTACTGAGGAGGAAGAGACCAGAAAGCTGGTATTTTCCGGGGACATTGGCAACGGAAACCGGCCCCTCATCAAGGATCCGGAATACATAACAGAGGCAGACTACGTCATCATGGAGTCTACCTACGGCAACCGCAATCACGATACCCCGCCGGATTATGCGGTGGAACTGGCGAAAGTGATGAATGCCACCTTTACCAGAGGCGGCAATCTTGTGATTCCGGCTTTTTCCGTGGGGCGTACCCAGGAGATGCTTTTTTATATGCGCCGGATCAAGACAGAGAACCTTCTGCCGGAGTATCCGGGCTTTGAAGTCTATATCGACAGCCCCTTGGCGGTGGAGGCTACCACGGTCTTTAACAAAAACGTGGCAGAGTGCTTTGACGGGGAAACGCTGGAGCTGATCAATTCCGGTGTGAATCCCATCCAGTTTCCGGGACTTAAGGTGGCCGTTACCAGTGACGAGTCCAAGATGATCAACTTTAACTCCAAGCCGAAGGTCATCATTTCTGCTTCCGGAATGTGTGAGGCCGGCCGGATCCGGCATCATCTGAAGCACAATCTGTGGCGGAGCGATTCCACGGTACTGTTTGTGGGTTATCAGGTGCCGGGAACTTTAGGAAATGCACTGTTAAACGGTGTGGATAAGGTAAAGCTCTTCGGGGAAGAAATCGAGGTGCGGGCCAATATCGTGAACCTTCCGGGTATCAGCGGTCACGCGGACAGAGATCATCTGACAAAGTGGATTTCAGCTTTTGAGAAACCGCCGAAGAAGGTCTTTGTGGTACATGGCGAGGAGAGTACTGCGGTGAGCTTTGCAGAGCATGTGAAGGCTGACGTGGGTTTTGACGCCGTGGCTCCTTATAGTGGGGATTCCTTTGATTTGCTGACAGGACAGCAGCTGACAGAGGGCAGCCGGAAGCTTGTGGAGAAGAAGGAGAAGAAGCTTTACAAGGCTTCCTCCAGCGTCTTCGACCGTCTGGTTATTGCCGGAGAGCGTCTGGTGGCTGTGATCCGTAAGTGTCAGGGGATGGCCAACAAGGATCTGGCGAAGTTTGCAGATCAGATCAACTCCCTTTGCGATAAGTGGGATCGGTAAGCGGGATGATTTATACGGGAAAGAAGCTCAATTAACTGTTCACAGGTACTTCAGGATGCATTACGGACAATGCTCGATAATACCTCTCTTGCAAGACCCCACTAGCTGGGGTCTTTTTTATTTGAAACAAATTCAAACTTCCCACATGGATTTCCCAGCGGTCCCGCCTGGATTCTCCGGGGATGGATAGCGGAACTCGCATCAAATTGCTGATTTGTCTGGTATCGCATTTCGGCTCTTTTGATAATTCATGTTCATTCGACAGCTG
>ONEJ01000037.1 GCA_900316805.1 uncultured Lachnospiraceae bacterium | reverse complement strand
TAGCGTTCTTAAGTACAACCACAAAGACGTTAACCATGTTACTCCTGTTCTTAAGAACAGAGAGGTTCTTGCTCAAGTGAATTACGGGGATCCCTGGGTTAGCTACAGTGTGAAGAAGGATAAGAATGGTGCATACAAGCTAAAGGATGGCAGCACTTATCCAAAGCAGGAATCTGTTGAGGAGGGCGAATCCCAGTCCGGCTTAGGTACAAAGTTTAAGAACACGAAGCCAGTAGCAGGGTTTACCAAGAATGATCTTATTCCAAAGGCAACTTACAAGGGCAACGATGGCAAAACTTACGAGGAATCCTATATTCCGCTTGTAGTCAGTGTGAACGGTAAGAATACACGTGATTCGTGCATGAATAACTATCTGTACGAGGTAAGGGTTAAGACGGAGTACGACGGGAAGTGGACGAAGTTCACGGCAAAGGATATCTGGGGTGATTGCACGCGTGCAAAAGGGAAGCTTACAGATGACCGGGGGTATGTTACAATACAGGCATGATATCAAACCAACGGATGGTACTTTTACCATGAAAGTGCCTGTGCATCCATGCACAATTGTGGTTATGCTGGAGAACTCGCCACCGGATAAGTATTTTACGCAGGTACAGTATGTGCGCACGAAGGATGGCAAGTATCATTATTTGAAATCCTGGACACAGATAATTGATACAAATAAAGCAAGCAATGGAGAAACCGGTACTGTTTGCTACGCTATTTATGAGGATATTTTTGATAACTGGAATAACGAGCAGGAAGATGGTCGTTGGAGCAATATATTTTCCTATACGCCCACGATTTTACAACGAAATTCCCTTTTGAGATAAAAAGTGGGGCGCTAGGAACACATAATTTTCTATACGCCCATATTTTATTCTGCTCGGCGGAATTCTGATGTTTCTGTGGGCGCATAGCAAAGAATATATTTCCAAAGCCCAAATGAATGGATTCCCAGAGATTCTCCTCAAAATCAACCTTGACCTATCGCCCCCACAGGTATAAAATATCCTCTGTTGGAGGTGTTCAATTTGAAAATATTTTTTTATTCACTGAGAGAGTATGATGAACTAGATTTTTGTAAAAAATATTCAAAGGCCATGGGCATCGAATTTGGATATTCCGCTGAGTATCCTTCCCCGGACAATTATGATCTGGCGTCCGGTTACGACGGAGTCAGCGTGACACCCTGCGACTTTTCGGCTCCGGTGCTGGAGAAATTTCATAAGCGGGGCGTGCGTTATATTCTTTGCCGCTCCATCGGCTATGATCATGTGGATCTGCAGAAAGCGAAGGAACTGGGCATGCGGGTGTCCAATGTTACCTATCCGCCCTCAGGGGTTGCCAATTATGCGATCATGCTTATGATGATGGCCTGCAGGAAGGCAGATTTGATACTGCGGATGGCAGATATGCAGAATTTCTCCCTGAAGGGGAAAATCGGCAGGGACATTTCTCACTGTACCATTGGCGTAATTGGAACCGGCAAGATCGGTGCGACGGTGATCAAACACCTGTCGGCCTTCGGCTGCCGCATTCTTGCCTATGATCTTTACCGGAATCCATCTCTGCAGGATATGGCAGAATACGTGTCACTGGAGGAATTGTATGGGGAGTCGGATATCATTTCCCTTCACACGAATGCCAATGAATCCAACTATCATCTGCTGGACGAGCAGGCCTTTTCAAGAATGAAGAAGGGCGTTATTATTGTAAATACAGCCAGAGGCAAGCTGATTGATACAGAAGCCTTGATCCATGCCCTGGAAGAGGGAAGGGTCGGCGGTGCTGCGCTGGATGTGCTGGAGCATGAGGACGGGCTGTATTACTATGACAGGACGGGAGATGTGATCAAGAATCCGTATCTATCCATCCTTCGTTCGTACCCTAACGTGATCTTAAGTCCCCACACGGCCTTTTACACCATGGAGGATGTGGATGATATGGTAAAGGGCTGCTTTGAGAGCTTTTATGCATTTGTAAATAATCTTCCGGCTGCACATGAGGTAAAATAATGGTTAAAATTATTGCGGACAGTACCTGTGATCTGTCAAAGGAATTAATTGAAAAATACGATATAGAAATTCTTCCTCTTCACATTATGCTTGGGGAAAAAGAGTATCAGGATGGGGTAAATATTACGCTGGATGAGATTTATTCCTGGTCTGATGAACATAAGACAACCCCAAAAACATCAGCTGTGGGCATGGAGGAAGCCATGGCGGTCTTTGAGAAATATTTATCCCAGGGGATGGAGCTGGTGGTCTTTGCCATTTCTGGAGATATGTCCACAACCGTCAATGTGATGCGGCTGGCAGCGCAGGAACTGGATGCAAAGAACCGGGTGCATGTCATTGATTCTGAAAATCTGTCTACCGGCATCGGCCTTCTGGTGATCGAAGCAGCTATTATGGCGAAGAAAGGGGCGGATGCCACGGCTATTACCATACGGATAGAACTGCTGAAGCCGCAGGTACGGGCAAGCTTTGTGGTAGATACGCTGGTATATCTGTACCGGGGCGGCCGCTGCGGAGGTCTTGCAGCGCTGGCAGGAGGAGCCTTGAAGCTTCATCCCAGAATCGGCGTGGTGGATGGGAAGATGATTCCGGAAAAGAAATACCGCGGGAAAATTAATCACGTAGTGATGAACTATGTGAAAGAAATGGAAGAGGAACTGAAACAGGCGAAAAAGAACCGGGTGTTTATTACCCATTCCGGCTGCGAGGAACAGCTGATCGGACAGGTGCGGGATTATCTGAAGAAGCTGGGGCATTTTGATGAGATTCTTGTGACGAGGGCAGGGGGCGTCGTTTCCTCCCACTGCGGTCCGGGGACTCTTGGAGTGCTGTTTATTGCATGATTTTTTGAAGTAATTGAAAATTTTGAAAAAATTTGAAAAAACCCCTTGCATTTTGAAAAAACCCATGGTATAGTAATACACGGTTCGTTGGTCAAGCGGTTAAGACGCCGCCCTCTCACGGCGGAAACACGGGTTCGATTCCCGTACGGACTGCTGAAGCTTTCATCTGCTGGATGGAAGCTTTTTTTAGAAAAACTGTTTACAACCATAGAAAGCTATGGTATAGTTAATCAGTATGGTTTCACCCGTATTCGGTGGATGGACACTCCGACCTTTCACTGATTACGTGGCATATAAATTATTTAAGGAGGATCACATCATGATCGCAAAAGAAAAGAAGCAGGCAATTATGGCTGAGTACGGAAGAACACCGAACGATACCGGTTCACCGGAAGTTCAGATTGCAGTTCTTACCGCAAGAATTCAGGAGCTCACAGAGCATCTGAAGGTTAACCCGAAGGATCATCACTCCAGAAGAGGAATGCTTAAGATGATCGGTAGAAGAAGAGGATTATTATCTTATCTGAAGTCTGTCGACATCGAGAGATATCGTTCCCTGATCGAGCGTTTAGGTCTCAGAAAATAATTGCAGATGAGAGCGGAGTTTTATATTCCGCTCTTCTTTTTGTTGTATGTGGAATGATTGTGCTGCAGCGTGGCTGCAAGCCTTTTACCGGGACCACTGAAGAGAACAGGAAAAGTCCTGTGTTGTTCAGTAGTTTCGGGATTCCGGCATACAAACCGAAAACGTAGTTTTATTCATTTAAGGAGAAAAAGCATGTACAAAAGTTATTCAATGGAACTTGCCGGCAGAACTCTTACCGTAGATATCGGCAGAGTCTGTGCGCAGGCCAATGGCGCTGCGCTGTTAAAATACGGCGATACAACAGTTTTATCTACTGCGACAGCATCAGATAAGCCAAGAGACGGAATCGATTTCTTCCCCCTCAGTGTTGAGTTCGAGGAGAAAATGTATTCCGTTGGCAAAATTCCGGGAGGTTTTAACAAGCGTGAGGGGAAGGCTTCGGAGAATTCCATTCTTACCGCCCGCGTGATTGACCGTCCCATGAGACCGCTGTTTCCGAAGGATTACCGCAATGACGTTACTTTGAACAATATGGTTATGTCTGTAGACCCGCAGTGCCGTCCGGAGCTGGTAGCCATGATCGGAGCTGCACTTGCTACCACTATTTCCGATATTCCCTTCGATGGTCCCTGTGCCATGACCCAGATGGGTATGAAGAACGGAGAGTTTATTGTGAATCCATCCCAGAAGGATTGGGACGAGGGAGATCTTAAGCTTACCGTAGCTTCTACCGCCACCAAGGTTATCATGATCGAGGCCGGAGCCAATGTGATTCCGGAGGAGAAGATGATCGAGGCAATTTACAAGTGCCATGATGTGAACCAGACCATCATTGCTTTTATCAACCAGATCCGTGAGGAGGTTGGTAAGCCGAAGCATGAGTATACCAGTTGTGCGATTCCGGAGGAAATGTTCGCGGCTATGCGCGAGATCGTGACACCGGAGCAGATGGAAGAGGCTGTATTTACTGACGAGAAGCAGCAGAGAGAAGAGAATATCCGCGAAATTACAGATAAATTTGCAGAGGCTTTTGCTGAGAACGAAGAGTGGCTGGCTGTACTGGATGAGGCTGTTTACCAGTATCAGAAGAAGACGGTGCGCAAGATGATCTTAAAGGATCACAAGCGTCCGGATGGACGTGCCATTGATCAGATCCGTCCGCTGGCATCCGAGGTTGACCTGATTCCCCGTGTGCATGGTTCTGCCATGTTTACCCGTGGACAGACTCAGATCTGCGATGTGGTAACCCTTGCACCGCTTTCCGAAGTTCAGAAGATTGACGGTCTGGATGAGAATATCACAACCAAGAGATATATGCACCACTACAATTTCCCATCCTACTCTGTAGGTGAGACAAAGCCAAGCCGTGGACCGGGACGTCGTGAGATCGGTCATGGCGCATTGGCTGAGCGTGCACTAATGCCGGTACTTCCTTCGGAAGAGGAGTTCCCATATGCGATCCGCGCCGTATCTGAGACATTTGAGTCCAACGGATCTACCTCCATGGCATCTACCTGTGCATCTTGTATGTCACTGATGGCTGCCGGTGTTCCGATCAAGAGCATGGTTGCCGGTATTTCCTGCGGTCTTGTGACCGGTGATACCGATGACGATTACCTGGTTCTTACCGATATCCAGGGTCTTGAGGACTTCTTTGGAGATATGGATTTCAAGGTAACCGGTACCCATGAGGGTATTACTGCCATCCAGATGGATATCAAGATTCATGGTCTGACCCGCCCAATCGTTGAGGAGGCAATCTTCCGGGCAAGAGAAGCCAGAATCTACATTATGGATGAGGTAATGAGCAAGGCAATTGCAGAGCCTCGTAAGGAAGTCAGTGAATGGGCTCCGAAGATCGAGCAGATCACGATTGATCCTGCCAAGATTGGTGATGTGGTTGGACAGAAGGGCAAGACTATTAACGAAATTATCGCCCGCACCGGCGTGAAGATCGACATCACAGATGATGGCGCTGTTTCCGTATGCGGAACTGATAAGGAGACCATCGCTAAGGCTGTCGCTATGATCCAGATGATTGTCACAGAGTTCGAGGAGGGTAAGATTTACTCCGGGACAATTGTCAGCATCAAGGAATTCGGCGCATTTATCGAGTTTGCACCGGGTAAAGAGGGTATGGTTCATATCTCCAAGATCGCGAAGGAGAGAATCAACCACGTAGAGGATGTCCTGACACTGGGCGACAAGGTAAAGGTTGTATGTCTTGGCAAGGATAAGATGGGAAGAATCAGCTTCTCCATCAAGGATGTTCCGGCTAACGCATAGGATATTGATTTATAGAAATAACAGAACAGCACGTTCTTTCCAAGGAGAGATACGTGCTGTTTTTATTATGGGAATCCGCCCTGTGTCCGATGTCTGCCCGTCACATATAATAAATTATAATCATATGGCAGGTAAAACTATGGAGCGTGTGAAGCAGCTGGTACAGGCGGAAAGGGTATACGGGCAAGGGTATTCCGGGAAAAATGTAAGGATAGCCGTACTGGATACGGGAACATTTCTGCACCGGGACATCCGTGGCAGCGTGGTCTATTTTAAGGATTTTGTGGGCAATCGGAAAAAGAGTTATGATGATAACGGCCATGGCACCCATGTGGCAGGGATTATCGCAGGCAATGGACGGCTTACGGGAATGGCACCCCAGGCGGATCTTGTGGTGCTTAAGGTTCTGGAGAAGGATGGCGGCGGCAATACCGACCGGGTGCTTCGGGGGCTGGAGTGGGTACTTTCCAACAGAGAACGGTACCGGATCCGCATCCTGAATTTTTCCATCGGTTTTCTTCCGGGGGCGAAGGGCAGCGAGCAGAAGCAGATTATCCAGGTGCTGGAGCAACTGTGGGATGAAAATGTTACAGTAGTAACGGCGGCAGGGAACAACGGGCCGGGAAAAGGCAGCATTACCGTGCCGGGAATTTCCAGAAAGGTAATCACGGTAGGGGCCAGTGATGACATGACAGCTGACATGAGCCTTCCCAGAAGCTACAGCGGTCAGGGACCTACGGAATGCTGTGTGATCAAACCGGAGATTCTGGCACCGGGTACGAACATCTTAAGTCTGGATTATCGCGGGAACCATTATGCGAAAAAAAGCGGCACATCCATGGCGGCTCCGGTGGTAAGCGGTGCGCTGGCACTGGCTCTGCAGAAGAACCCCTCGCTGCGACCGGAAGAATTGAAGGTGAAATTATATGAGTCCGCAAAACGCCAGGAAAAAGGGAAGTCTGCCTGGGGACTTCTGCAGGTTGATAAATTACTGGATTTGATATAAAATAAAAAAGTATTCAAACTTTTGGAGGGGATTTGGATGAAACGAATCTTAAGTAAATTATTCAGCAAACTTTTTTTCGGAATGCTGATCATTGCGCTGCAGTTTGGCTGGTTTGTGTACATGATTTACAGCGCTACAATCGTGAATTCGGCAATGAATATTGTTTTTCAGGTCATTGCGGTGGCACTTGCTTTGCATGTGGCTAACCGGGATATACGAACTTCGTATAAGATGTCCTGGATTTTTCTGATTCTTTTTCTGCCGGTGTTCGGTATTCCGGCATATTTTATTTTTGGCAGATCCGGGCTGACGAAACGGACCAGGGAGCGGATGGGGGTTGTTATCGACCGGATTAAGAGCTTTCGACTGGAAGATGAGGCGGTATTAAAAGCATTGGAGGAAGAGGATTTTTATGCAGCCCAGCAGTCCCGTTATCTTACGGTGAATGCGGGCTATCCTCTTTACCGGGAGGACACTACCAGGTATTTCAGCCGTGTGGAGGATCTGTACCTGCAGCTGCTTTCGGATCTTCGGGGTGCGAAACAGTTTATTTTCATGGAGTATTTTATCATTGAGCAGGGGAAGATGTTTGATACGATCCTTGAAATTCTGGAGGAAAAGGCTGCGTTAGGGGTGGATGTCCGTCTGATCTACGATGATGTGGGATGTATTCAGACACTACCGCCGAAGTTTTATCTTACTCTGGAGGCAAAAGGAATCCATACAGTGGTGTTCAATCCCTTCCGGCCGTTTCTTTCGATTATCATGAATAACCGTGATCACCGAAAGATTACCGTGATCGATGGCCAAATCGCCTATACCGGCGGTTTCAACCTTGCGGATGAGTATATCAATGAGAAAATGAAATATGGACGCTGGAAGGATGCGGGAATCCGCATGACCGGGGCATGTGTCTGGAATTTTACCAGCATGTTTCTGGAAATGTGGGATTTTATCAATCGGACAGAATCGGACTATGAATTTTACCGCAGTGCGTCGATTCCGGAGATTTCTTCTCACACAGAAGATGCGACCGCAGTACATTCGGCAGATGCATCAGAATCCGGAGGTTTTATCCAGCCCTACAGCGATTCCCCGCTGGATCACGAGGATGTGGGGGAGAACGTATATCTTCAGCTCATCGAACATGCGAAGAAGTATGTGTATATTTTTACCCCTTATCTGATCATCGGTTCGGAGATGAAAATAGCCCTTGTGAACGCGGCAAAATGCGGTGTGGATGTGCGGATCGTAGTTCCCGGAATCCCGGATAAGAAGCTGGTATATCTGCTGACCCAGGCGAATTTCTCCCACCTGATCAAGGGCGGAGTGAAAATCTACAAGTACGAGCCGGGTTTTATCCATTCCAAATGCTTTGTGGTGGATGATGTGTACGCAACGGTTGGAACGGTAAATCTGGATTACCGCAGCCTTTATCTGCATTTTGAGTGCGGAACCTTCCAGTATAAGACCCGGGCGGTGCCCCAGGTAAAAGAGGATATGCTGGAGACTTTCGGGGTAAGCCATGAGGTAACTCTGGAAGAATGCCAGAACAAATTTCTTCTGGTACGTATGTTCATGGGAGCACTGAAATTGTTTGCCCCTTTGCTGTAAACACTAAATATAGTAATTTGCTCTTGCATTTTCCACAATATCAAGTTAAAATAGACTTTACAGTGGAAAGGAAAGAACAATGGATCTGACAGTAAAGCTGCAGGTGTTTGAAGGACCGCTGGATCTTCTTCTGCACCTGCTGGAGAAAAATAAAGTAAATATCTACGATATCCCTATCGTGGAGATCACGGCCCAGTACATGGAATATGTGGCACAGATGCAGCGGCGGGATCTGGATACCTTAAGCGAGTTTCTGGTAATGGCGGCTACTTTGATCGATATTAAATCCCGTATGCTGCTTCCAAGAGATCCGGACAGCGAAGAGGAGGAGGAAGATCCCCGTGCTGAGCTTGTCCAGCAGCTGCTGGAGTACAAGATGTACAAGTGTATGGCTTATGAACTGAAGGACCGCCAGCTGGATGCCCAGCGGGTGATGTTCAAGGAACCCACGATTCCGGACGAGATTCTTGCCTACGAGGAGCCGGTGAATGTAGCTGAACTGGTCTCCGATGTGACACTGGCAAAGCTCAATGCAATCTTCCGGGGAATCATGAAGAAGCAGAAGGACAAGATCGATCCCGTTCGATCCAAGTTCGGTAAGATTGAGAAGGAAGAGGTTTCGCTGGAGGACAAGATGGCAGAGCTGGAGGACTATGCAGCGAACCACAGGCATTTCAGCTTCCGGGGGCTTCTGGAGAATCAGCCTTCCAAGGTGGAAGTGATCGTTACATTCCTTGCTATCCTTGAACTGATGAAGATGGGGAAGATCGTGATTTCCCAGGAACATATTTTTGATGATATCAAGATTGATTCCAGGATTGCAGCATAGCATCCGGAATCATCCGGAGCTTTTATGGAAAAGAAAAATTATAAGGCAATGATCGAGGCAATCCTTTTTACCATGGGAGAATCTGTGGAACTGGAGAAGATTGCTGAAGCGATTGAACTGGATAAAAAGAAAACAAAGGCTCTTCTCAAGGAGATGGCAGAGGAGTGGCAGGAGGCGGATCGCGGTATCTCCATTATGGAATTGGACGGCGCCTACCAGATGTGTACCTGTCCGGAAATGTACGAGTGTCTGATCCGCATCGCCAAGCAGCCCAAGCGCAGAGTTCTGACGGACGTCCTGCTTGAGACCCTTTCCATCATCGCATACAAGCAGCCCGTAACCAAGATGGAAATTGAAAAGATCCGCGGTGTATCATCGGATCATGCGGTCAATAAGCTGGTGGAATATCATCTGGTGTGTGAGCTGGGAAGGCTGGATGCGCCGGGACGCCCCCTTTTATTTGGTACCACGGAGGAATTCTTACGCAGCTTCGGTGTGCATTCCATCGAGGAACTTCCGGTTTTAAGTCCGGTTCAGGTGGAGGAATTCAAGCAGGAGGCTGAGGAGGAGATGCAGGTCAAGTTGGATATCTGACGACAGGTTCTTAAAAATTTGAAATAATCATATACATGAACAAAATGTATATGGTTATTTTTTTATGGGAAAATATGTATGCCGTCTCATTGCGGTACTTCTAAGCTTCGTTCTTTTTACCGGTGGATATCCGGTTTATGCAGAAACAAAAGAAACGGAAGAAACAGCAGAAAAAAAAGAGCCCGGATCCCTTTATTCCAAAGCCTGTGCGCTGGTAGACGGAGAAAGTGGGAGAGTGCTTTATGGCAGAGAGGAACAAACACCCTTGCCAAACGCCAGCACCACCAAGATTCTTACCTGCATTCTCGCTCTGGAAAATGGACAGCCGGAGGAGCTTGTCACTTTCAGTGCCAAGGCGGCGGCTCAGCCCAAGGTGCATCTTGGAGCAAAGGAGGGAGAGAAGTTTGCCCTTTTGGATCTGCTCTACGGGCTGATGCTGGAGTCCTACAATGACTGTGCTTACGCCATCGCGGAGCAGGTGGGAGGATCAGTGGAGGCTTTCGCAGATATGATGAATGAGAAAGCGAAGGAGATTGGGTGCACGGACAGTCATTTTGTGACCCCCAATGGGCTGGATGCAAAGGATGAGGAGGGAGAGCACCACACCACTGCTGCCGATCTCTGCCGGATCATGGCCTACTGCACCTGGGATTCTCCCAAGAGTGCCGACTTTCTGGCAATTACCCGGGCGAAAAACCACAGTTTTCAAAATGTTAATGGTACGGAATATTCGGTTTGCAATAAAAATGTCTTTCTGGATATGATGGATTGCGCCCTCAGCGGCAAAACAGGCTATACGGCTAAGGCGGGATATTGTTACGTGGCTGCGGCAGAGGAGGGGGGACGCCGATTCTGTATCGCCCTGCTGGGCTGCGGCTGGCCGAATCACAAGAATTACAAGTGGGAGGATGCCAAAAAGCTGTTTCAGTTTGGGCTGGACAATTATCATCTGTATCAGGGGACGGAGAGTGCCTTTGAGCTTTCGCCGGTGCAGATTGGCTGCGGATACCGCAGGGGGACACTCTCTGAATGGGGAACCCGAACGAAGCTTGCGCTTTCGGTTGCCTGCGATCAGAAAAAAATGACCTTTCTGAAAGCGGACTGGGATCAGGCAGAAATCAGAAAAGAAATGACGGAATTAGTGACACTTCCGGTACAAAAGGGGAAAAAGCTTGGAAAGATTTCTTACTGTATCAATGGAGAAACCATTTATTCCTTTGCTATCTGTGCCGGGGAGGATGTTTATGCTTGGGATTTTGACACTTTTTTGAAGGCTGTGTGGAAAGAATTTCTTTTGGGCCAAATCCGTTGATTTTTCCTCTGAGATCCCTTAAAATATATGTAAATATTACATATTTTCGAGGAGGGAAACATGTTCCATTTTACACAAGAGAATCTCATGGATTTCAAACAAAATATCCGGCGGGAGTGGGTCATCACCAATGGAATCGGCGGATATGCCGGCGGTTCTGTCACCGGTGCCTGTTGCCGCACCCATCAGGGATACCTGATTGCCAGTCTTCATCCTCCGGTGGAGCGTTATATGGTGTTTTCCAAAACCAACGAGACACTTTCCTGTGGAGATGAAAGCTTCTGTCTGGAGGCTTCCCAGCATGCAGGGGAGGCGCTTGGAAGTGCCGTTGTGGATTCGAATGATATTCCAAGGGAATACCAGAGAGAGGATACGGTGAACGTAGCCTCGGATTTCCAGATGCGACGCCCTGTTTATAAAGAGGGGCAGCGGTATCTGCAGGCATTCGACTATGATGGAACGGTTTCTTTTACTTATGAGGCTGCTGACATTGTAATGACAAAGCAGCTGGCACTGGCCCGGGGAGAGAATACGGCCGCAGTTGCCTATACGGTTGAAAATCATGGCGCAAAAGCCTACCTTACCATTACTCCCCTTATGAACTACAGGGAGCACAGCGGCTCTTCCACGAAGGACAGTCTGAAATTTCAGACAATTCCCAATACCTCCGGAGGTTTTGATCTGATTCCGGATGCATCACCCAAGCTTTGCATTTCCTTATCCTGCAGTGAGGGAGAATTGATTTCCCGTGAGGCCTGTTTTGATGAGGATCTGCAGTATCAGATTGAGGTGGACAATGAGACGCCGGGACTGGATACCCATTATTGTCCCTATGATATCAGGATTTCCATTCCGGCTCATTCCACCAAAAAGATATCCCTTTTATGTAGTGTAAAACATCAAGGGGAGAAGGAAGAACTGCAAAAGACTGCTGGCAGACCGGATGGGCAGGAGGCTCACCGGATTGTGGCTCAGGTAAAAGACTATTATGCGCAGTTGATCAAAAATGCCGGATTCGGGGATAATTCCTTTGCAAATGCTCTTGTGGTTGCGGCGGATCAGTTTTTGGTATACCGAAGCTCTACACAGCTTATGACGGTGTTGGCAGGGCTTCCCTGGTTTACCGACTGGGGGAGGGACACGATGATTGCCTTTTCCGGTCTGACCCTGGCCACCAGACGGTTTTCCGATGCCCGGGAAATCCTGTCCACTTTTGCCAGATACATACATCACGGTCTTGTCCCCAACATGTTTCCGGATAACGGACAGGAGCCTCTTTATAATACCGTGGATGCTTCCCTGTGGTATTTTTATGCGGTGGAGGCTTACCTGAAGGCCACAGGTACAGAAACTGACTATGCCTTTGTCCAAAAAGAAATCTACCCGGCTCTCTGTGAGATCATTCAGGCATATGAGAAGGGGACGGATTTCTCCATTTATATGGATGAGGATGCTCTGATCCATGCGGGAAGCGGTAACGATCAGGTGACCTGGATGGATGTCCGGGTAGGAGACTGGGTGGTTACACCACGCCATGGAAAGCCGGTGGAGATCAACGCTTTATGGTACAATGCCCTGTGCGTCATGGCAGAGCTTTCCTCCCGGTTTGGTGACGCTTCTTCTCATTATACGGAGCTGGCAGAACGTGTGGCAGAATCCTTCTGCGCTCAGTTCTGGAATCCGGACATGAACTGCCTCTATGATGTGGTGGAAGGAGCGTCCAAAGATGACAGCATCCGTCCGAACCAAATCTATGCTGTCAGCCTTCCCCACACTATGCTTTCCAAGGAGCAGGAGAAAGCGGTTGTTGAGACTGTGAGGGACAAGCTGCTGGCGGGACCCGGCATCCGGTCTCTGTCTCCGGAGCATCCGGATTATCACGGAATTTACTGTGGCTCCCTTCCGAAGAGGGATGCGGCTTACCATCAGGGAACCGCCTGGGGGTATCTGATGGGTGGCTTTCTCACTGCGTACCTGAAAGTGAACGGTTATACGCAGGAGGCGAAGAGGCAGGCACTTGCTTTTCTGGAGCCGGTAAAAAAACATCTCTGTGAAGAGGGATGTATTGGATCGATTTCCGAAATTTTTGACGGGGACAAGCCTCACAACAGCAGGGGCTGCTATGCCCAGGCCTGGAGTGTGGGCGAGGTACTGCGGAGCTATCAGGAAGTCCGAGGGATATAAGGGATGATCGTGTTACAGTTCACAGGTATGTGTGCTGTAACACGGCCTTTGTCTGAATTAGTGAATAATTTAACAATATAGTTGAAATAAGGAAAAAAATGTTATACAATCACAATAGCGGAAAATTTTAATTTTTTAAATGCTATGTCAGATTAATAGAGATGGAGGGCATAAGATGAGTAGTAACAATGAAAACCTGGCGATGCAGCGTATTGCCAAGTTGGTCGATGAGAACAGCTTTATGGAAATCGGTTCTCTCGTAACAGCACGCAGCACAGATTTTAATCTGGATGCAGCAAAGGCTCCTTCAGATGGCGTGATCACCGGTCACGGTCTGATAGATGGCAATCTGGTATTTATCTACAGCCAGGATGCTTCGGTACTGAATGGAACCATTGGAGAAATGCATGCCAAGAAGATTGCTTCTGTGTACGATATGGCAATGAAGATGGGAGCACCGGTCATTGGCCTGATGGACTGCGGCGGTGTAAGACTTCAGGAGTCCGTTGATGCATTAGACGGATTTGGTACGATTTATGCGAAGGAGGTTGAGGCTTCCGGACTTGTACCGCAGATTTGTGGAGTATTTGGTAATTGCGGTGGCGGACTTTCCGTTGTACCGGCGCTGAGCGATTTTACATTTGTTGAGGAGAGTAAGGGCAGAATGTTTGTCAATTCTCCGGACGCCATTGAAGGCAACCGCACAGAGAAGTGCGATACTGCAAGTGCTGCTTTCCAGAGTGAGAACAGCGGCTGTGTGGATTTCGCAGGCTCTGAGGATGAGATCATGGAGCAGATCCGTGCCCTTGTATGTATGCTTCCGGGCAACAATGAGGGAGATGTCTATACCGACACCTGTGAGGATGATTTAAACCGTGCCTGCGAAAGCATGGAGACCATGAAGGGAGACCCAAGGTACCTTCTTTCCCAGATTTCTGATGGCAATGTATTCTTTGAGGCTAAGGCAGACTATGCCAAGAATATGGTGACAGGCCTTATTAAGTTAAACGGCATGACTGTAGGTGCTGTTGCCAACTGCAGCGAAGTCTATGATGAGAATGGACAGAAGGCAGAAAGCTTTGATCTTTCCCTGACGGCAAGAGGATGCAATAAGGCTGCAGAGTTTGTTCAGTTCTGCGATGCCTTTTCTATCCCGGTTCTTTCCATTACCAATGTGAATGGATTTAAGAACTGCATGTGTTCAGAGAAGAACCTGGCTAAGGCGCTGGCTAAGATGACCTATGCCTTTTCCAATGCAACCTGTGCCAAGGTGAATCTGATTACCGGAGAGGCTTACGGAAGCCCGTATGTATTTATGAATTCCAAGTCTATCGGCGCAGATATGGTATACGCCTGGAAGGATGCAAAGATTGGCATGATGGATTCCACACTGGCTGCCAAGATCATGTACCCGGGTGCAGGGGCTGAGGAAATCAAGGAGAAGGCTTCTGAATATGAGAAGCTTCAGTCTTCCGTAACTGCAGCTGCCGCAAGAGGATATGTGGACCGCATCATTGAGCCGGCTGATACCAGAAAGTATCTTGTGGCTGCATTTGAAATGCTTTATACGAAATATGTACATGAGCTGGAAAAGAAGCACGGTACCAAGTAGAAAGGTGAGTTTTATGAAAAAGAGAATTGCTTTGGCACTTGGCATGATCATGATGATACTGATGCTTGGTGCCTGTGGAACAGACCCGACTACCGTGGATTATAATGGAAGCAGCTATGATGACCTTCAGTTAGATATGGACACCAACGTAAGTCTGGTTCAGGGACTTACCGATCTGTTTGCAGAGAACGACATGGATCCGAAAAATCTGCCGGATGGTGTTACGGAGCAGTTGATCGCAACCTACGGCGTGACGGAAGCACAGATCGAAGCTTCTGCAAAATGGCAGGATATTCTCGATGAATTTGGTGATTTGAAGGAGGTTTCGGACGACACCTTTACCGTTACCAAGTCCGGAAATACGCTGACCACGGACATGACGCTGAAGATGGAAAAGAAGGATGTCAATTTCGAGGTAGTCTATGATTATTATTCCATGGAAATTACCGGTATTTCGGTAGATCCGATTTATACCCTCAGCGAGAAAATGAGTAAGGCAGGAATCAATACCCTGATCTCTATGGGAATCGTATTTATGGTTCTGATTCTGATCAGTCTTCTGATTGCATGCTTTAACATTTTCCCTTATCTGGAGAAAAAGAAGCAGCAGAAGAAGCTTGCAGCTGCTTCCGCCACTGAGGAGGCCGGGCAGAAAGAGGAGACCGCAGCGGCTGCAGTGACCGCTTCCACTCCGCAGACAGATGATACAG
This sequence comes from uncultured Lachnospiraceae bacterium, assembly GCA_900316805.1. GTDB lineage: Bacteria > Bacillota > Clostridia > Lachnospirales > Lachnospiraceae > Roseburia. The sequence goes on along the minus strand of ONEJ01000037.1, from coordinate 17,568 downwards.
AACTGATTGCTGTGATTGCAGCTGCAATTGCTGCCAGCACCGGAACTTCTACAAGTGATTTTGTAGTTCGTTCGATCAATAGAAGATAATTAAATTTAGGAGGATCATTTTCATGAAGAATTATACAATTACCGTAAATGGTAACGTTTATGACGTAACAGTAGAAGAGACCGGAAGCTCATCTGTAGCAGCACCGAAGCGTGCGGCAGCTCCGGCAGCAGCAGCTAAGCCTCAGGCACCAGCTACAGGCGCAGGAAGCGTTAAGATTGAAGCAGGTGCAGCCGGAAAGGTATTCAAGATCGAGAAGAAGGCAGGAGATGCCGTTAAGAAGGGCGATACCATTCTGGTTCTTGAAGTTATGAAGATGGAGACACCGGTTGTTGCTCCACAGGACGGAACCATTGCCAGCATTGATGTGGCGGTAGGAGATGCTGTTGAAGCAGGTGCTTTACTTGCTACATTAGACTAATCCAAGGAGGAAAACACTGTGAGTTATGTAGGCGAAACATTAACAAACCTCCTACATCAGACAGCCTTTTTTAACCTGACATGGGGCAATTACGTTATGATCCTTGTGGCGTTTGTTTTCCTGTATCTTGCTATTAAGAAAGGCTTTGAGCCATTACTTCTGGTTCCGATTGCATTTGGTATGCTTCTGGTTAACATCTATCCGGATATCATCGCAAGCCCGGAGCAGACAAGCAATGGCGTGGGTGGTTTACTTTATTATTTCTATCAGTTAGACGAGTGGTCCATTTTACCTTCCCTGATCTTCCTTGGGGTTGGTGCCATGACGGATTTCGGACCATTGATTGCAAACCCTATCAGCTTTTTGATGGGCGCTGCAGCACAGTTTGGTATTTTCAGTGCGTACTTCCTGGCAATCCTGTTTGGATTTAACGATAAGGCTGCAGCTGCCGTATCTATTATCGGTGGTGCAGATGGACCGACGTCCATCTTCCTTGCCGGAAAGCTCGGACAGACCGGACTTTTGGGACCAATTGCCGTGGCAGCTTATTCATACATGGCACTGGTACCGATTATCCAGCCGCCGATTATGAAAGCACTGACCACCAAGAAAGAGCGTTCCATCAAGATGAAGAACCTTCGTCCGGTCAGCAAGCTGGAGAGAATTTTGTTCCCAATCGTGGTTACGGTTGTTGTCTGTGTACTTCTTCCTACCACCGCACCTCTTGTTGGTATGCTGATGCTTGGTAACCTCTTCCGTGAGTCCGGTGTGGTTCGCCAGCTGCAGGAGACTGCAAGCAATGCCCTGATGTACATCGTAGTTATTTTACTTGGTACTTCTGTTGGTGCTACCACCAGTGCAGAAGCTTTCCTGAATGTAAGCACCATTAAGATCGTTGTTCTTGGTCTGGTTGCATTCATGGTTGGTACAGCTGCAGGTGTTCTGTTCGGTAAACTGTTATGCCTGATTACCAAGGGCAAGATTAATCCACTGATTGGTTCCGCCGGTGTATCTGCAGTTCCAATGGCAGCTCGTGTATCCCAGAAGGTTGGCGCAGAAGAGGATCCGACGAACTTCTTACTGATGCATGCCATGGGACCGAATGTTGCCGGCGTTATCGGTACCGCCGTTGCGGCAGGATGCTTTATGGCAATCTTTGGAATTTAGTGATATAGAATTTTAGGAGGAAAATGATGTCTAAAGTAAAGGATAAGGCAAATGCAAATGCTCAGACAACAGCAAAGCCTATTAAAATTACTGAAACAATCTTACGTGATGCACATCAGTCCATGATTGCCACACGTATGACAACAGAGCAGATGCTTCCGATTATTGATACAATGGATAAGGTCGGCTACCATGCAGTAGAGTGCTGGGGCGGAGCTACCTTTGATGCATCTTTACGTTTCCTGAAGGAAGATCCGTGGGATCGTCTCCGCAAGTTGAGAGATGGATTCAAAAACACCAAACTGCAGATGTTGTTCCGTGGACAGAATATCTTAGGATACCGTCCATATGCAGATGATGTAGTTGAGTATTTCGTACAGAAGTCCATTGCTAATGGTATTGATATCATCCGTATCTTTGACTGTCTGAATGATCTTCGTAACCTTCAGACAGCAGTTACCGCTGCTAACAAGGAGAAGGGACATGCCCAGGTTGCACTGTCCTACACCCTTGGTGATGCCTATACTCTGGATTACTGGGTAGAGATGGCAAAGCGAGTAGAGGATATGGGAGCTAATTCTTTATGTATCAAGGATATGGCAGGTCTTCTTGTTCCATACAAGGCAGACGAGCTTGTTCGTGCTTTAAAGGATGCTGTTAACATTCCAATCGAGCTGCACACCCACTATACATCCGGTGTTGCTTCCATGACTTACCTGAAGGCTGTTGAGGCTGGTGTAGATATTATTGATACCGCAATGTCTCCATTTGCTCTTGGAACCAGCCAGCCGGCTACAGAGGTTATGGTAGAGACCTTTAAGGGTACACCTTATGACACCGGACTGGATCAGAATCTTCTGGCAGAGATCGCAGACTACTTCCGTCCGATGAGAGATGAGGCGCTTGAGAGCGGTCTTTTGAATCCGAAGGTGCTGGGTGTCAATATCCAGACACTTCGTTACCAGGTACCTGGCGGTATGTTATCCAACATGATCTCCCAGCTGAAGGAGCAGGGCGCAGAGGATAAGTATGAGGAAGTATTAAAGGAGGTTCCGAGAGTTCGTAAGGATCTCGGTGAGCCACCGCTTGTTACACCTTCTTCCCAGATCGTTGGTACACAGGCTGTATTTAATGTCCTGATGGGCGAGAGATATAAGGTTGCTACCCAGGAGACCAAGGGTATTCTGGAAGGAAAGTATGGCCAGACAGTTAAGCCTTTCAACAAAGAGGTTGTTGATAAGGTCCTTACTCCGGAGGAGAAGAAGTCTGCAATTACCTGCCGTCCGGCAGATCTGATTGAGCCTGAATTAGATAAGATCGAGGCTGAGATGAAGCAGTACAAGCAGCAGGATGAGGATGTGCTTACCTATGCACTGTTCCCGCAGGTTGCTACCGATTTCTTCAAGTACCGCGAGGCACAGCAGACCGGCGTGGATGCTAAGGCTGCTGACAGCAAGAATAAGGCGTATCCGGTATAATTTCGGTAATTTTTGATCAATGATTTGATTTCCCCGCAGACGGGCATGATATGTCTGCGGGGATTTTTTTCTTGCATTTCTTCCGTAAAGTGCTAAAATCAAATGCAGTGACAATTCGGAGGGGTTTTTATTATGGCTAATACAAATGATCTGTTGAACCGTATCAACCAGCATTACAGCAAGATGAGCAAGGGGCAGAAGTTGTTATCTACTTATATTACGGACAATTACGATAAGGCAGTGTTTCTGACAGCTGCGAAAATGGGAGAGGTGGTCGGTGTCAGTGAGTCCACAGTGGTACGTTTTGCAACGTCACTGGGATACAAGGGCTATCCGGAATTCCAGAAGGCCCTGGAGGAGCTGGTGCGCAATAAGCTGAATTCGGTGCAGCGCATGGAGGTTACCTATGGCAGGATCAGCCAGTCCAAGATTTTACAGACGGTGTTGGAATCCGATGCAGACAAGATCAAGACAACTTTGGAAAAAATAGATCAGAATGCTTTTGAACTGGCTGTTTCCACGATACTTTCCGCCAAGCATATTTATATTGTGGGAATCAGAAGCTGTGCACCTCTTGCCAGCTTTCTGGGATTTTATCTGAATCTGATGTTTGACGATGTGAGACTTCTGACCACCAACAGTTCCAGTGAGCTCTTTGAGCAGATGGTGCGCATTGGCAAAGAGGATGTGATTATCGGAATCAGCTTTCCGCGCTATTCCATGCGTACCTTGAAGGCACTGGAATTTGCCAACAACCGCAGTGCAAAGGTAATCACCATCACAGACAGCATTCATTCGCCCATGAATCTGTATTCCTCCTGCAATCTGATCGCAGACAGTGATATGGCATCCATTGTGGATTCTCTTGTGGCTCCACTCTCAGTGATCAATGCGCTGGTGGTGGCTCTCTGTATGAAGAAGCAGAAACAGGTTGCCGGCACGCTGACCATGCTAGAGGATATCTGGGACGAGTATCAGGTATATGAAAATGACGAAATTAACTGTATTGACGATTCAATCAAGGCACATTATGCCAAACTAGAGGATATGGATTCATGAAGAAAGTGATTGTGATCGGCGGAGGTGCGGCAGGCATGATGGCTGCTTATCAGGCTGCCATCGGCGGAAATACCGTGACACTTCTGGAACAAAATGAGAAGCTTGGAAAGAAGCTCTTTATTACCGGAAAGGGCAGATGCAATCTGACTAACGCCGGGGAGATGGAGGAGCTTTTTGCCAATGTAATGAGCAACCGGAAATTTCTTTACAGTGCTTTTTATGGCTTTGATAATGAGCAGGTAATCGCCTTTTTTGAAGAGCAGGGACTGCCCACGAAGGTCGAGCGGGGAAATAGGGTGTTTCCCCAGTCGGATCATTCTTCCGATGTGATTGCTGCAATGAAACGTGCGCTGGATAAGGCAGGAGTTCTGATCCGTCTTCACACGAAGGTGGCAGGGCTGCTTACAGAGGACGGACATATAACCGGTGTGCAACTGGCAGATGGAACAAGACTTTCGGCAGAAGCTGTCATTGTCGCCACGGGTGGGCTTTCCTATCCTTCTACCGGTTCCACCGGAGACGGACTTCGCATGGCAGAAGCCAGCGGACACCGTCTGGTGGAGTGCACGCCAAGCCTTGTCCCCTTTGAGACAAAGGAAGCCTGGGTCAAGGAACTGCAGGGACTGTCCCTTCGCAATGTGTCTGTTTCCATTTTCAATGGGAAAAAGAAGCTGTATGAGGATTTCGGTGAAATGCTTTTTACCCATTTCGGAGTCAGTGGGCCGTTGATCTTATCTGCCAGTGGAAGTATTAAGCCTAAACTTTTTGTAGAAAGCTTAAGCCTTTTCATTGATCTGAAACCGGCTTTGGATGAGGAACAGCTGGATCAGCGGATTCTGCGGGACTTTGACGGAATGAAGAACAAACAGTTCCGTAATTCCCTGTCGCATCTGCTTCCTGCCAAAATGATCCCGGTGGTGGTAGAACTCAGCGGAATTCATTCCGACAAAAAGGTCAATGAGATTTCCAAAGAGGAACGTAAGAATCTGGTGCATTTGCTGAAACACCTGCCTCTGACCATCAAGGGACTTCGCGGCTGGAATGAGGCCATCATCACCAAGGGCGGTGTCTGCGTGAAGGATATCAATCCCTCCACCATGGAATCAAAGCTGGTGCAGGGGCTTTATTTCTGCGGGGAAGTACTGGATCTGGATGCCCTTACCGGGGGCTATAACCTGCAGATCGCCTGGTCTAGCGGATTTCTGGCAGGCAGTAATATATGATAATATTAGGAGGAAATAACGTGGTTAATATCGCAATCGATGGACCGGCAGGTGCCGGCAAAAGTACAATTGCAAAAAAACTGGCAAAGGATCTGGGCTATATCTATGTGGATACCGGTGCCATGTACCGTGCAATGGCATATTATTTTCTGAAAAACGGTATCGCAGCAGAAGATGAGGCTGCAATCACAAAGGCATGTCCGGATGTAGATGTGACCATCCGGTATGAGAACGGCGAACAGCAGGTGATTTTGAATGGGGAAAATGTCAATGGCGTGATCCGCAATGAAGAAGTTGGCAACATGGCCAGTGCTACCAGCATTTACCCTGTTGTCCGCACCAAGCTGGTGGAACTGCAGAGACAGCTTGCGGCAAAAGAAAATGTGATCATGGACGGAAGAGACATTGGAACTGTGGTTCTGCCTGATGCCAACGTGAAGATCTATCTGACAGCCAGCGCAAGGGTGCGTGCCCAAAGGCGTTTTGACGAGCTTACGGCCAAGGGACAGGAATGTAATCTGGAAGAGATTGAGAAGGATATTATTGACAGGGATTACCGGGATATGCACAGGGAAACGTCCCCATTAAAGCAGGCAGAGGATGCAGTGCTTTTGGATTCCTCTGAACTGGATATCAACGGTGTCGTAGCTGCCATGAAAAAAATCATCGAAGAGGCTTAGAATATGAAGGTAACGGTTGCAAAGAGTGCCGGCTTCTGCTTTGGTGTCAGCAGGGCCGTCAATATGGTATATGAGCAGGCCAAGCAGACAAAGGAGCCGGTTTACACCTATGGACCCATTATTCATAATGAGGAAGTGGTGAGAGATCTCACAGATCGAGGGGTACAGGTCATTCAGGATCTGCAGGAGTTGAATCAGCTTCCCAAGGGGAAAATCATTATCCGCTCCCATGGAATCAGTAAAAAAGAGCAGGAGGCCATGGAGAGCTGCGGTTTTGAAATTCTGGATGCAACCTGCCCCTTCGTCCGGAAAATCCACAGGCTCGTGGCAAAGTACAGCAAAGAGGGGTATCAGGTTGTCATTGCCGGAAATGCCAGTCATCCGGAGGTGCGGGGGATTCTTGGATGGGTAGAAAATATGCCGGCATATACCGTTATGGAACCGGAGGATATCCAAAATCTGCCACTTAAGGAGCGGGAAAAGGTGTGCTTCGTTGCCCAGACGACATTTAACTACAATAAATTTCAAGAATTAGTTGAAATTATTTCAAAAAAAGGGTATGATATAATTGTTTTAGATACAATCTGCAATGCTACAGAGGAACGACAGGCGGAAGCACGCGAGGTAGCCGGTCATTCGGATGTGATGATCGTGATTGGAGACAAACACAGCTCCAATACACAGAAGCTGTATGAGATATCTAAAATGGAATGTGCAAATACTTACTATATACAAACGAGCAAGGATTTGGATTATCGTCAGATACAATCCGTCAATAACGTAGGTATTACCGCAGGGGCTTCGACCCCAAACTATATCATCGAGGAGGTTTCAAAGAATGTCAGAAATGAACTTTGAACAGATGCTGGACGCATACGAAAAAACAATAAGAAATGGAGAAGTGGTAGAGGGTACCGTTATTGATGTTAAGCCTGATGAGATTATCCTGAACATCGGTTATAAGTCAGATGGAATCATTACACGTAATGAATATACAAATGAGCCAAATGTTGACCTCACAACGGTTGTCAAAGCCGGCGATACCATGGAAGCCAAGGTCGTTAAGGTGAACGACGGCGAAGGTCAGGTTCTTCTTTCTTACAAGCGTCTCGCAGCTGAGAAAGGAAGCAAGAGATTAGAGGAAGCTTTTGAGAATCAGGAGGTTCTCACAGCAAAGGTTACACAGGTACTTGGAGGCGGTGTCTGTGTGAATGTGGATGAGACAAGAGTCTTTATTCCGGCTAGCCTTGTGTCTGATACCTATGAGAAGGATTTATCCAAGTTTAAGGATCAGGAGATTGAATTCATTATCACTGAGTTTGATCCGAAAAAGAGAAGAATTATCGGTAACCGCAAGACTTTACTTGTAGCTAAGAAGGCTGAGCTTCAGAAGGAACTGCTTTCCAAGATTCAGGTTGGCGATGTAATCGAAGGAACCGTTAAGAATGTTACAGATTTTGGTGCATTCATCGATCTGGGCGGCGTAGACGGACTGCTTCACATTTCCGAGATGTCCTGGGGACGTGTTGAGAATCCGAAGAAGGTATTTACCGTTGGACAGACAGTACGTGTCTTTATTAAGAATATCACTGAGACCAAGATTGCACTCAGCATGAAGTTTGCTGATGAGAATCCTTGGAATGGAGCTGCTGAGAAGTATGCAATCGGCAATGTTGTCAAGGGAAAAGTTGCCCGCATGACTGATTTTGGTGCATTTGTAGAGCTTGCACCGGGCGTAGATGCACTGCTTCATGTATCCCAGATCTCACAGGAGCATGTTGAGAAGCCTGCTGATGTTCTTAAAATTGGTCAGGAGGTTGAGGCAAAGATCGTTGACTTCAAGGAAGATGAGAAGAAGATCAGCTTAAGCATCAAGGCTTTAACTGCACCTGCAGAGGATGCTTCTGAGTCAGAAGAGTAATTGATTGATGTCTATCAGGAAAGAAGCTGTCATTTGGCAGCTTCTTTTTTCATACATTAGAAACCGGGTTGATAAACGTAGCAGTTCGTAAATTAATCGGACAGCACCGGCATCTAAAAATGATTGTTAAAAAAAGGAGATCAGCAGATGTTTGATGATTATGAAAAATTCAAAAGGGATATTCTGGCATTAACCAATATTGATCTGAATTATTATAAAGAAAAACAGATGCGCAGAAGAATCAACACCATTGCCACCAAGCATGGTTGTGATGATTACGATACATATGTGCGTGTACTGAAGACGGACAAAGAGAAATTTAATCAGTTTGTAAATTTCCTTACAATTAATGTGTCGGAATTTTACCGGAATCCGGATCAGTGGAAGATTCTGGATGAACAGGTGATTCCCAAGCTGATCAAGGAGCAGGGGAGAACGCTGAAAATCTGGTCGGCCGCCTGCTCTACGGGGGATGAACCCTATTCACTGGCTATGGCCTTTTCCAGACATATTCCTCTGACTAATATCAGCATTACGGCTACCGATATCGATAAGCAGGTACTGGCTCACGCCCAGGTGGGATTGTATAATGCCAAAAGTATTGCAAACGTCCCGGATGATCTGAAGAAAAAATACTTTACAAAGGTTGGAGAATCCTATCAGATAGCTCCGGAGCTGAAACGTTGTATTACCTTTAAAGAACATAATCTGCTGAAGGATCCCTATCCGAGAGATATGGATCTCATTCTGTGTCGGAATGTGGTAATTTATTTTACGGATGAAGCCAAGAACATGATCTATAAGAATTTCTATCAGTCCTTGAAGAACCATGGAGTTCTCTTTATCGGCAGCACCGAGCAGATCACCAATTACCGGGAACTGGGGTATGAGCGGCTGTCCAGCTTCTACTTTGAGAAAAAAGCTTAGAATTGAAACTTCCAGACCGGAAGTGTCCGGAAGTTTCAGTAAGAATTATTTCGAGGATGACATATATTTTAAGATGTGGTCAATGTAGCGACGGATCATGATGTCTGAGGCGCAGAAATCATCCGTCAACTCAAAATAAGAGACCTTGTCCTTGTGCTCCTGTCGGAATTCCGGCTGCATAATGCTGGCATACTGGGGGAGAAAAGCACCGCTTTTTCTGGTATAACAGTTGCTGGCGTGGGCATTTTCCCGGTAGTTTTTGTCTACGTAGGCGGCGACACTCTTGTGGACAGCCATATCCTCCTCCGGAAGATAGTAGTAGTCCTTATAGTTTGGGTAGAAATAGTGCAGCTCCCCTTCAAAAACCGGAACACGGATGGAGGTACGGGATTTGCTGATCATCAGATAGAACCCTCCCTGCTTTAAGGAAATCCGCTTGGGTACCGGGTAGTCATTCTGCATGGTAATGATCAGCTCCTGTCCACAGGTTCCGTCATAGGCATGATAGCTGTCGATACGGGTGGAAAGGATCGTGTATTGTCCATTGAAAATCTCCATATAAGATAAAATCGGGAGAATATCAATCATATGTACCACATCCTCATAATTGTGAAGGTGCATAAGTGAGGAGGCCTCTGGGGAAGGATGGCGGATATATTCTCTGTACACATTGATAAGATCTCCGCCGGTCTGGGTGTCATCTCTTGTCAGACATAAGAATTCCTCGATGGTTTTCTGCTTATAGTTTGGCAGGCGAAGGAGAAATTTCATGTCTGATACAGATTTGAATATGTCCAGATACGTCTTTTTCTTAAAGGATTCCTGCAGTCCGTGAAAATCACATTTTGCTTTGAGATATGGAACATCAAAACCGACACCGTTGAAAGAAATAATCGTATCGTATTTCTCTAACGTTTCCATAAAGGCAGAAAGAATCTGCTGTTCTTCCGTAGTGTTTTCAGCAAAGTACTGGTCAACATAAATATATTTGCCGTTTCTAAACGCACAGCCGATCAGGTAGACATAGGAACTGGCAGGAGAAAAACCTGTGGTCTCAATATCAAGAAAGATGGAATGCTCGTCAAATAACTGGTCTGTCAGGGCATCCTGGCGAATATACAATTCTTTTTTCTGCGTGTGTTTCATTCAAAAACTCCCCTTAACATAAAAAACTATCATTAAAATTTATTTTAACACATTTCTTTCGTGACGTCACGTATTCCATAAGGAAAAGAGAATAGGAAGAACTGGGATGGTTCTTATGATACCTATAAGGTTGTTTCAGATGCAAAATCATTATTGATGGTTCAATAGCAGCAAATGGTAATCCGCTCTATTGTACTGAAATTAGTACAATAGGAATAAAGGAAAAGAGGGTTCAATATTTGTAATAAAGTGCTATAATTTAATTGGTTATATGTTAAAACATAATACGTTTTGACAAATCTATAGAGGAAAGAGGGCACAAGAATGGGTTCGAAAACATTTAAAGGCGGCGTGCATCCTTTTGAAGGCAAGGAACTTGCCAAGAATTCGCCAATCAAAGAAGTTTTACCCAAAGGAGAACTGGTTTTCCCATTGTCGCAGCACATTGGGGCTCCGGCGACTCCGGTTGTCGCAGTCGGCGATACGGTGCTTAAGGGACAGAAGATTGCAGAGGCCGGCGGCTTCGTTTCTTCTCCCATTTATTCATCCGTATCCGGCAAGGTCACTAAGATTGAAAAACGGCGTGTCGCTGTGGGCGATATGGTGAATTCCATTGTGATCGAGAGCGACGGCGAATTTAAGGAAGTGGAATATCATCCTGTGGATGATGTGACGACCCTTTCGAAGGAAGAAATCATTGGCAGGGTAAAGGAAGCAGGCGTTGTGGGAATGGGAGGAGCCGGATTCCCTACCCATGTAAAGCTTTCTCCCAAGGAGCCGGACAAGATCGAGTATATTATTGCAAACTGTGCAGAGTGTGAACCGTATCTGACGGCTGACTACCGCCGGATGCTGGAAAGCCCGGAGGATCTGGTAGCCGGTATGAAGATCATCCTGCAGCTGTTTGACAATGCAAAGGGTGTATTCGGTGTAGAGAATAATAAACCCGATTGTATTGCGAAACTGAAGGAACTGGTAAAGGATGAGCCCCGTATGGAGGTCTGTGAGCTGATGACCAAGTATCCACAGGGTGGTGAGCGTCAGCTGATCTATGCGGTAACCGGACGGGCCATCAATTCCAAGATGCTTCCGGCAGATGCAGGCTGCATCGTAGACAACGTGGAGACCATGATTGCGGTTTACAATGCCGTTAAGAAGGGCGTTCCGGTCATGAAGCGTATCGCTACCATCACCGGTGATGCCATTGCAAATCCATCCAACTTCCTGTACAGCATGGGAACTCCTTACACACAGCTGGTGGAGGCTGCGGGTGGTTTTAAGACAGAGCCGGAGAAAATTATTTCCGGTGGTCCCATGATGGGCTTCGCCCTGTTTGGTCTGGATGTTCCAACCACGAAGACAACTTCTTCGCTTTTATGCATGACAAAGGATGCTGTTGCGGCCAATGCACCGATTGCCTGCATTAACTGCGGTCGCTGCGTGGAGGCATGCCCGGAGAACCTGATTCCCTGTCGTCTGGCCCAGTTTGGCAATACCGGACGGATGGAAGAGTTCGAGAAATGGAACGGTCTGGAATGTATCGAATGCGGAAGCTGCAGTTACGTATGTCCTTCAAGAAGACAGGTGGCTCAGTCTGTGAAGACCATGAAGAAACTCGTATTAGCTGAGAAGAGAAAGAAAAAATAAGAAAGAGGTGGATTGTTGTGAGTGAAAAATATCAGGTTTCATCTTCACCACATGTTCGTGCCAAGGATTCGACCAGCAGAATCATGCTTTATGTGATTCTTGCTTTACTTCCTGCCAGTCTTTTTGGTATCTGGAATTTTGGCTTACGGGCACTGATGTTAATTTTAGTAACCATTGCAAGTTGTGTGGTTTCCGAGTGGGCGTTTGACAAGATTGTACATAAAAAGAATTCCCTGCCGGATTTAAGTGCTGTAGTAACGGGCCTTCTGCTTGCTTTAAACCTGCCGGCATCCCTTCCCTGGTGGGAGGCTGTCATCGGTGGTGTATTTGCCATTGTGATCGTCAAGATGCTTTTCGGCGGTCTGGGACAGAACTTTATGAATCCTGCCCTTGGCGGACGCTGTTTCCTGCTGATCGCTTTTGCGGCAGACATGACGAATTTTAATGCCGGCAGATATGAGGCATATTCCGGGGCAACTCCCCTTGGTATGATCAGAAACGAAGGCTTATCCTCTGTGAATGTGATGGATATGCTGACCGGTAAGATTCCGGGAACCATTGGCGAGACATCTGTCATTGCGATTCTGATCGGTGCCATTATTCTGATTATGCTGGGTGTGATTACGCTTCGGATTCCGGCAGCTTACATTGTGACCTTTGCATTGTTTATGTTTGTTTTCGGTGCCCAGAGATTTGATGTGACTTACGTGGTTGCCCAGCTTTGCGGCGGTGGTCTGATGCTTGGAGCATTCTTTATGGCAACGGATTATGTAACTTCACCGGTAACGCCTGCGGGACAGATCGTCTTCGGTATTTGCTGCGGTCTTCTGACGGGTATTTTCCGCTGCTTCGGTGCCAATGCGGAGGGCGTTTCCTTCGCCATCATCTTAAGCAACCTTCTGGTGCCGATTATTGAGAAGTTTACCGTGCCGAGAGCATTTGGTGTTGTAAAGGAGGCAAAGAAGAATGAATAAACAGATTGTACATGACGCTTTGATATTAACTGCCTTTACACTGGTTTTGGGACTGATCCTCGGTGTGGTTTACGGAATTACCAAGAAACCCATTGATGAGGCAAATGCAGCGGCTACCAGAGAAGCCTATCAGGCGGTCTTTGCAGATGCAGAGGATTTCACTCCTTACGAGTATGACAAGGAGGAGGCCAACCAGATGGTGGCCGACGCAGGCTACAGCGACACCATTGATGATGTGGAGACCGCTGTGGATGGAAGCGGCAACGCCCTTGGCTATGTCATTACCGTAACCGCAAAGGATGGAAGCCAGGGAAGCATTACTTTCTCTGTCGGTATCTGCAGCGATGGAACCGTAAACGGTTATTCCATTACGGACATCGGTGAGACCCCCGGCCTCGGTATGAAGGCTGAGGATGAAGAGTTTTACAGCCAGTTCCAGAACAAGAAGGTTGATAAATTCTCTGTGGTAAAGCAGACCCCTGCATCTGATGACCAGATTGAGGCAATCACCGGTTCCACCATTACCTCCAAGGCGATGGCAAATGGCTGCAATGCTGCTTTATACTACTTCCAGAACGCGTTAGGAGGTGTACAGTAATGAACAAATATACAGAACGTTTATATAATGGTGTCATTAAGGAAAACCCGACTTTCGTGCTGATGCTTGGAATGTGTCCGACCCTTGCCGTTACTTCATCGGCAATCAATGGTCTGGGCATGGGACTTTCTACTATGGTGGTGCTTATCTGCTCCAACCTTTTGATTTCCCTGTTCCGTAAGGTGATTCCAAACGGCGTGCGTATGCCGGCTTATATCGTCATTGTAGCTTCGCTGGTTACCGTGGTTCAGTTTCTGATGGCGGCATACCTGCCAAGCCTGTCTAAGGCTTTGGGCGTGTATATCCCGCTGATCGTTGTAAACTGTATTATTCTGGGCCGTGCAGAAAGCTACGCTTCCAAGAATGGCCCGTTGGAGTCCATTTTTGACGGAATCGGTATGGGACTTGGATTTACCATTGGTCTTACCATCATCGGTCTGATCCGTGAGCTTCTCGGTGCGGGAACCTTCTTCAATATGCCGTTCTTATCAGCAATTGAGGGATTTACCCCAATTACCATTTTTATCATGGCTCCGGGTGCCTTCCTGGTATTGGCTTTTCTTGTTGCGGGAATGAATATCATCCGTAAGAAGATGGCAGCAAAGGGCACACCTCTTGCAGAGCCGGCAGGATGTCTGTCCGGTGACTGTGCACACTGTGGCCAGTCAGCCATGTGCACGGGAAAAAGTGCTTCCACTGTGAAAGTATCTGACAGTGCAAAGCAGGAATAAGGAGGGGATAAGACATGAGTACATTAGCTTCATTAGTGTTGATTGCAGTAGGTTCTGCAATCGTCAATAACGTAGTATTAAGCCAGTTCCTCGGTATCTGTCCGTTCCTTGGTGTTTCCAAGAAGACAGAGACGGCTGCAGGAATGGGCGGTGCGGTTATTTTCGTTATTACGATTTCTTCTTTCATTACCGGACTGATCTACAAATTTGTCCTGGCGAATCCATTCCTTTTAAGCAAGGGAATAGATCTTACTTATTTGAAGACCATCGTGTTTATTCTCGTAATCGCATCACTGGTACAGTTTGTTGAGATGTTCTTGAAGAAGAAAATGCCGGCGCTCTATAAGTCTTTAGGTGTTTACCTTCCGCTGATCACCACAAACTGTGCGGTTTTAGGTGTGGCATTAAACTGCGTTACCTACGAGTACAATCTGCTGGAGGGCGTGGTTTACGGATTTTCTACCGCTGTCGGCTTCTTTATCGCAATCGTGCTGATGGCAGGAATCCGTGAGAAAATTGAATACAATGACATCCCGAAGACATTTCAGGGTACGGCAATCGTTCTGGTTACCGCCTGCCTGATGTCCATTGCCTTCATGGGATTCTCAGGAATGATTTAGGAGGAAACGACGTATGATAACTGGAATTATTACTGCAGCCCTGGTGGTGGGCTGTGTGGGAATTATTCTTGGATTTTTCCTCGGAATCTCCGGTGAGAAGTTCAAGGTAGAAGTGGATCCTCGTGAGGAGGCAATTCTTGGTGTTCTTCCGGGAAATAACTGCGGTGGCTGTGGCTACGCCGGATGTTCCGGTCTTGCGGCTGCCATCGCAAAGGGAGAGGCACCTGTGGGACAGTGTCCCGTAGGTGGTGATCCGGTGGCTGCCAAGGTGGGCGAGATCATGGGTGTATCTGCCGGTGCCAGCGTGAAGAAGGTAGCCTTTGTCAAATGTGCGGGAACCTGTGAGAAAGCAAAACAGGATTACGAGTATACCGGCGTGGAAGACTGTGCCGCTATGGCTTTTGTTCCAAATGGTGGACCCAAGTCCTGCAATTACGGCTGTCTTGGCTATGGAAATTGTGTGAAGGCCTGTCCTTTCGATTCGATTCATATTGTGGACGGAATCGCAAAGGTGGATCCAAAAACCTGTAAGGCCTGCGGCAAGTGTGTGGCTGCATGTCCGAAGAACCTGATCGAGCTGGTGCCTTACGAGGCTGTGCATCTGGTACAGTGCAGCTCCAAGGATAAGGGCAAGGATGTGATGAGTGCCTGCTCCGTTGGATGTATCGGCTGTCATCTCTGTGAGAAGAACTGTCCGTCGGATGCTATTCATGTGATTGACAATGTGGCTTACATTGATCAGGAGAAGTGCACCGGGTGTGGCGTTTGCGCGGAGAAGTGTCCGAAGAAGATTATACTTTAAGAGCTTTTGTCAGGCAGGGCTATGAGGCTCTGCCTGAATTTTTTCGCAGATCGCAGATCTTTAGTCCGCCCCGCCGTGGCTCATCGAAATAATTTTAAATTGCGAATCATTCAGAGTATGGGAAGACTTTCTGATTATAATATTTGTAGGAGGAGTGTTTATGGGTATGGAAAATGGAAGAGTGAAAGCTGTGATGATTGCAGTTGTGTTTATATTGGTGGCTGCAATTTCATTTTGGGGAATTTCGAGGGCTGCCACTAATATTGATAATTATGAGAAGAGTACAGAGCAGCTGGAGAGTCTGAAGGGGCAGGCTTTGGGGATGACGACGGCGGCGACGGCACTTTCTACGGCAGCGGCGGCTGTTCCGGGGGAAGCCTTGTCTCCCATTGCGGATAAGCTCATTGATGTAGCGGGATATATGGTGATCGTTTATGTAGCGATTGTCTTGGAGAAGTATCTGCTGACGTTGACGGGATTTGCAGCTTTTAAGATTCTGATTCCCATTGGATGTCTGCTGATTGCGGCGGGACAGCTGCTTAAAGGATGGAAGGGGTTTTTAAATGTGCTGGCTCTCAAGCTTTTGGCATTGGGATTTTTGATGTGGTGTCTGGTGCCGGTCAGTGTGGGAGCAACCCAGCTGATCAACAAGACCTTTGCGGAGAGTGCGTCAGTGGATGATGCGATTTTGGAAACGGAACTGTCAGAGGTAGTTGAAACACAGCAGCAGGAGAGCACTCAGATACAGGGGGATGCTTCCTGGAAGGATAAGGTGGGAAGCTGGTTATCCAATGTAGAAGAAACGGTAGCTGAGGAGGCCGGAAAAGTAACGGATACGGTAAGCACCAAAACCGAGGAGTTAAAGGAATCGCTGAACCGGATGATTGAGAAGGTGGCTGTGATGATCGTGACTACCTGCGGAATCCCTATCTGTGTATTTTTTGCCTTTACATGGGTGTTTAAGCTGGTGACAGGGATTCCACTGGATGTGAAGATTCCGAAGGCTTCTAAACTATTTACCAAACGAAAAGAGTAGTATTACTATGGTGCTATATTCGATTCTGTTCCCTCGCATACAAACCAATCTGTTTATCCATGCCAAGGATATGGTTTACCAGCCATCCCGCCAGAAATTGGATCAGTTCACTCAAGTATTCCTGCTGGTGATCGTCAATCTCATCCATCTGTGCTAAATCAATTTCCATCAGCTTATCGACGAAAGCGGTGTGTGCCCGTTTCTGGGCTTCCAGTCCCGGATAGTTCATCTCTGCCATGACATTTTCCTCATCAGCAAAATGGAATTTGGTATACTCTTTGAGTTCTTCGATAAGATGAATGATCTCGTCAAATTTATCGTAGAGAAGGTCGTTGTGGATCAGATCATTGGCTTTTCGGATAATTTCGAAGAGACGGCTGTGCTCCTGATCCACCTGGTTGATGCCGGTATAATATTTCGCCGTAAAGGCGAAGGGCTCCTCCGGCTTGAGTTTTCCGATCATCATATCGCTGCTTAAAATATGGCGATACAGCCAACGTACAAGGAAAGGCAGAATCTCATCCAGCAGAGAGGACGCATTTTCTTCCGTCACAGGCTGGCTGAGAAGTCCATTGATTTTTGTGACGAATGCCTGATGCTCCTTCTGCTGCAGTGGAAGCTCAGGATCATCAATCTGTTTCATATAGGCCTCTTCGTGGCCAAAATGAGTTGCTGCGTAATCAGCCAGATGAGATAATATCTCAGATACCATCCGTGGTGTTCGTTCATTCTCTTTTAATGCAGCAGCTTCATTGATCAACTGAAACAACTGTCGGTGTTCATTGTCAATCTCTGTAATTCCGGTCAGACAATCTTCTGTAAACTGATACATCGTTTTCCTCCATGGTTTGAAAAATTTATTTTGGTTTATGATATTTTTTTGAATAGGTTTCTGTTAATCAGGGATAATATTTACATTACAATTATTATACACCGATTTTCTTATTTGTAAAATGATTAGTACTTAATAACTAAAACTTCCCACATGGATTTCCCAGCGACCCCGCCTGCAGCAGACACTCGATTTATGCTAAGCCGTGTGCGAGTTAATGCCTCTATACACTGAAGCGGGCACGGGAAATACACGTTC
>ONEJ01000047.1 GCA_900316805.1 uncultured Lachnospiraceae bacterium | reverse complement strand
TTATGCTAAGCCGTGTGCGAGTTAATGCCTCTATACACTGAAGCGGGCACGGGAAATACACGTTCAAGCGAAGCGCGTTTGTATTTCACGCGCCCCAATAGGCTCTGTGGATAGAGGCATTTACTCGCACTAGGCGCAGGCATCCTGAGAGTGTCTGCTGCAGGCGGGGTCGCTGGGAAATCCATGTGGGAAGTTTGAATTAATAAATCTTCAGTGAGATACCCGAGTCCCCCCCAATGCCGGAACTCTGGTGGATCTTACCATCATCAGTGACAAAGACGGCCTCCACTCCATTGGTGTGTTCAATAAGCGCCATCCCTTTGTCCAGCCCCAGGGCAAAGCAGGTGGTGCTTAAGGCATCTCCATCCATGGAGCTTTTGCTGATGATGGTCACCTGCTGTAAATTGTTGTCCACGGGATAGCCGGTGGCAGTGTCCAGGATGTGGTGATACAGTTTTCCGTTGATCCGGTAATAACGCTCGTAGATGCCGGAGGTAACTACCGATGCGTCTTTCACGGAGAGGGCGGCAAGAGCAGTGCCGGTTTCGGCGAAGGGCTTCTGAATGCCGATGGTATAGACCCCGTCTTTTTTTTGCCCCAGAGTCAGGACATTGCCTCCCAGGCTGATTACGCCCCTGGTAATTCCCTGTTGATTTAAGTATTCCTTAATTTTGTCCGCAATAAAGCCTTTGGCAATACCACCTACATCCAGCTTTGCTTTCGGGTCCTTCAGGCGAACCCGGCTGTCCCGTATCTCAATGTTTTCATAGTCAACGTGGGAAAGTGCCTCCTGAATACTTTTGCCATCAGGGAGGACTGATGGATCTGCCTCATTGTCTACAGACTGCAGGTTTTTGGCTATTTCCGAGAAATTCCACAGGTCCGAAAGTTCGCCGATGGTAACATCGAATTTTCCATTGCTGATGTTGCAGTATTCCATGGCATCCTGCAGTAGCTCTATCGTTTCCTCACTTACGGTTACAAAACTGCCATCTGCGGCATTTATCTTTGAAATGTCACTGTCTTTTATGGTGTTGGAAAATGTGTGTTCGTAGTTGTCCGCCAGCTGAAAACAATCATCAATATAGGAGGAATCCTCCGTCCCGTAGAGGGTAATGGTAATGATGGTATCAAAATAAAAACCGTTTTTCGATACTTTTTTTTCTGCTGTTTTGCAGCTGCTCATGAAGAGACAGAGCGTTAGCAGCAGAACAAGAAAGGCGGCCTGCCAGCGTTTATGATATGAAATGAATGCTTCCATGACAGTTTTTCCTCCATTGATACGCAGATATATTGCATTATGGCATTTCTAACCACTCAGTTACAGTTCACAGGTATGTGAACTGTAACGGTTTTGGGCAATACTCCTACATGCAAAATTGCCCAAAACTGCACACGATAGACTTTCATAAGGTATTTTCGGTTCCGAAAATACCTACCCGTGAACAATAGCACCTCTCACACAGTATAACAGAAAATTTATGCCTTTGGGTAGTTCTCAAATGATGAAAAATCTGATATAATAGACTCGAAATTTGTTGAAAAATAGTCAATGAGGACAAGTATATGACACGAAAGAAGGATATGCAGGTCTACCTGTTTTCAGTTGCATGCATAGCGGTAAATTTTCTGGGAAAGTTTGTTGCCAGAAAATTTGGACTTCCCCTTTGGCTGGATTCCCTGGGGACCGTCTGTATGGCGTATTTTTACGGACCGGTCTGCGGTGTGATCGTGGGGGGTTCTGTCAATATTCTGGATGCAATTCTGCTGGGGGGACACGTCTGTTATGTACTTACCAGTGTGGCGATCGCAGTTACCGTGGGAATCTGTGCCCAAAAGGGATTTTTCAAGGACACCTTCGGAACCCTGTCGGTTGCCTTTCTCGTTACAATTTTGTCGGTGGTTGTATCGACACCGTTAAATTTTCTGTATTCTGATGGGAATTTTGAAAATGTCTGGGGAAATTCGGTAGCTGCTTTTCTGACGGAAGCCGGGTGGAGCAAAACCATCAGCGTAATTATCGGCCAGATCTACCTGGAGTTTTTGGACAAGGTGATCACGATGCTGCTTCTGTTTTGGGGAATTCGTCTTTTCTTGAACCGGAAAAAGGAGGAAGTCAGGAGAAAAAAACGAGTAGCCATGCAGCTTTTGGCATGTGTTCTGATTACGGCGGTTCCGGTAACGGTCAACGCCACCGAAGCAGATCGTTCCTCTGAGGAAGAGGCACAGACGGATTTTCGGAGATATGTACAGACAATTTATAATAGTGAGAATGGCCTGACGGGCGGAGGGGCTAATGATATTGCCCAGACCAAGGATGGTGTTTTATGGATTGGAACCTATGACGGGCTGTACCGCTACAATGGAAACCAGTTTCAGAGGATGAAGGAATTTGAAACGGTGAAGACCGTAAACTGTATGTATACGGACGAGGCCGGCCGTCTGTGGCTGGGAACCAATGACGATGGGCTCTCCATCTGCATCAATGAAACAATATCCAATGTGCTGCGCCGGGAAGATGGGCTTCCATCCAATTCCATCCGCTGTATTACGGAAAGCTCAGAGGGATTGTACTATGTGGGAACCACCAACAGCATGGTTATTTTGTCCCTGAATGGAGGACTGAAGGTAAAAAAAGAAATCCCGAAGGTGGTCTATGCGGAAAGTGTCTGTTCCGGACCGGAGGGGCTTGTTGCCACTGTTACCAGCGAGGGGGATTTTTATCTGATTCGCGGCACAGACATTTTTCTTTCCAAAACATTCCAGCAAGAAGGAAAAACATACAACTGCTGTTTTTTCGATGAGTCGGGAATTCTTTACTTAAGTACTTCCTCGAATCAGATTGAAAAGTATGAAATACAGGGGGATCAGCTGCAACTGCTGTCTACGATTCCCTGCGGCACTCTTACGGGCATCAATTCTATTTGTCAGTCAGAGGACGGGCTGATCCTTATCTGTGCAGACAACGGAGCAGGGTATCTGAATGAGCAGGAGGAATTCCTTCCCTTAGATATGGGGAACTTTAACAGCTCCATCGATCATGTATTGAGTGATTATCAGAGTAACCTCTGGTTTACCTCCTCCAGGCTGGGGTTGATGCGCCTGTGTCCTTCTGCCTTTTCGGAGGTTTCCCAAGAGGCTTCTTTGGAGGAACAGGTCGTAAATACGATTGCCAGCTGGAAGGAGTGTCTGTATATTGGTACCGACAGCGGTCTGGATGTGATTGGCAGCGATGGAAAAGGAATTACCGATTCCCCATTGGCAGAAGAACTGGAGGGGGTTCGAATCCGATGTCTGAAGGTGGATTCTTTGCAGCATCTGTGGATCTGTACCTCGGACCGGGGAGTGTGGGAGATTTTCCCGGATGGTAATATTCAGGTTTATGACAGTACCAATGGGGCAATCGGTGAAAAATTCCGTTCGATGATTGAAATGAAAGATGGCACTATGGTGGTGTCGGGAGATTCGGGTCTTACCTTTATCAGGAATCATAAGGTGTTTGATACCATAGGCTTTTCCGATGGTCTTGCCAATCCCAAGATCCTTTCCTTATATGAGAAAGAGGACGGCACACTTCTTGCGGGATCTGATGGAAACGGAATCGCGGTGATCAGAAACCACAAGGTAATCGATACTTTGAAAAAGGAGGACGGACTCAGCTCGGAGGTCATTCTGCGGATGGTTGGAGATGCTGACGGCAGCGGTCTGTTCCTTGTGGTGGGAAATGGCATCTGTTATATCGATGCAGAAGGGGAAATCCGTCTTCTGGATCAGTTCCCCTATTTTAACAATTACGATCTGGTGGATACGGGGAATGGAAAGCTGTTTGTGTTGGGTTCCGCCGGCATTTATGTGGTAAGTAAGGAGGAGCTTCTGAAGGGGAAGGAGGTTTCCTACGTGCTTCTGGATTCCACCAGTGGATTACGCATGGAGCTGACACCGAATTCCTGGAATTATCTGGATGATACCAATAATCTTTACATGTCCGGCGGCCGGGGCGTGATGAGACTGAATCTGGATCAGTATGATGTGACGGAGCGTTCCTACCGCATGCTAATGAAATCCATCGTTGTAGATGGGGAGACGATTCCTGTGAAAAAGGGACGACCCATCCATATTTCCCGTGGCGCAAAGCGTATTGAAATTTATCCGGAGATTGTGAATTTCTCCATCAACAATCCTAATATCCGGGTGTATCTGGAGGGATTTGACAAGGATGCCTATGTGATGAAGCAGAGCGAGATGAAGTCCTTCATCTACACGAATCTTCCGGCGGGAAATTATACCCTGAGGTTTGCGGTGCTGGATGACAGACACAACAGTGTTTTTACGGAAAAAACCTACCAGATCATCAAAGACCGGGAATTCTACGATTACTGGTGGTTTAAGTTATATCTTGCAATTGTTACGGTAATGATCATTTCTTACCTGACCTGGCTGTTTTTCCGGACACAGCTGCAGAAAACACTTAAGATGCAGAAAATGGAGCTGGAACTTACGAAAAAGCAGCTGCAGATGGGAAATGAAACCATTATGACCATTGCCCAGGCGGTGGACGCCAAGGATGAGAATACCAGCCAGCACTCTGTCCGGGTTTCGGAATATGCGGTAAAAATTGCGGAGAGGCTGGGTTACACAACGGAGCAGTGTGATGATCTGAAAAAGATTGCCATGCTGCATGATATCGGAAAGATTGGAATACCGGACCGGGTACTGAACAAACCGGCGAAACTGACCGATGAAGAATATGCTACCATGAAGTCTCACGTGAAGATCGGTGCAGAAATTCTTAAGAATTTTACCTGGATCGATCATGTGGCAGACGGTGCTCTTTATCATCATGAGAGATATGATGGCAGGGGCTACGTCCATGGTTTAAAGGGCGAGGAAATCCCTCTCAATGCGCGTATCATTGGAATTGCAGATGCCTTTGACGCCATGACGGCCAACCGTGTTTACCGGAAAAAGCTTGATATGGGGTATGTTCTGGAGGAATTGAAGAAGGGGAAAGGTACACAGTTTGATCCGAAACTTGTGGATATTCTTTTTGCCCTGATTGAGGATGGAACCATTGATGTGAAGCGGATGTATGATGCCTCTGGCAGTAAGGAGCAAATGAACTCATGAAAAAAGAACAAATACGGGTTTACGGAATGACACTGTTAGGTGCACTGTCTCTCATACTGATTCTCTCTGCCGCCGGCCTTCTTGTCCATAGCAGGAAGACAGACGAAACCATCCGGGTTGGATTTGTCTATGTGGGCGATTCCAGTACCGGCTATACCAATAATTTTTACGAGGCACAAAAGGCGGTAGAGAAAGCCTATGGGGGCAGCGTAGTCACCATTGCAAAGTACAATGTGCCGGAGGATAAGGCAGAGGTTGCGTTGCAGGCACTGATTGTGGAGGAATGTAAACTGATTTTCACCACCAGCTATGGATATGGGGAAACAACGAAGATTTTTGCCAAGGCCTATCCCGAAATTCAGTTTTGCCAGGCTACCTGTGCCAATGCCAATGAGGAGCCATATCTGGATAATTACCATACCTTTATGGGGAGGATTTATGAGGGAAGATATGTTTCCGGTGTTGCGGCGGGAATGAAGCTGCGGGAACTGATTGATGAGGGGAAAATTACCGGGGAGCAGGCAAAGGTAGGGTATGTGGCGGCATTTCCCTATGCTGAGGTAATTTCCGGTTATACTTCTTTTCTGCTGGGAGTCCGTTCTGTGGCTCCGGAGGCGGTAATGACGGTAAAGTATACCAATACCTGGGGCGATTACCATCTGGAGAAGGAATGTGCAAAGAAACTGATTGATGAGGGATGTGTGATCATTTCCCAGCACTCTGACACGATAGGACCTGCATCTGCCTGTGAGGAAACGAACCGGTCACAGAATGTTTTTTTTGTCAGCTACAACGAGAGCATGAGCGATATAGCCCCCACCACCTATCTGACAGGCTGTAAGATCAATTGGGAGCCTTATATTCTGGAGGCTGTGGAAGCCGTTTTATATGATAAAGAGATTGAAAAGCAGGTGGAAGGAACCATTTATGAAAACGATGTGGGAGCCGGCTTTGAAAAAAGCTGGGTGGAGATGCTGGAGATCAATGAATTCGTTGCAGCTGAGGGGACGAAGGAGAAGGTTGAGAGTCTGATCAGAGATTTCAAGAATAATAAAATCCGTGTCTTTCTGGGAGATTACACGGGGGTTGATCCCCAGAATCCTGAAGACACGATTAATCTGCGGCAGGAATATATTGAAAACAAAGAAAGCTCTGCCCCCACATTTCATTATATTTTAGATGATGTGATCCATGTTGAAAAATAAATTGTGCATTCTTTCACGAAATTTTTGATATTTCCCGTGAAATATGATAAAGTAATTGATAACAAAATGATTTTACGGGGATTATGAAAATGGATGAAAAATTAAAATACAAAAGAATTGTTGTAAAGATCGGCTCCTCCTCCCTGACCCATGAGGAGACCGGCAGGCTGAATCTGTCCAAAATGGAACATCTGGTGCGCCAGCTCAGCGACCTGCGCAACCAGGGAATGGATGTGTGTCTGGTAAGCTCCGGCGCCATCGCTGTGGGCAGAGCCGCCCTAGGTATCAATGAGCGCCCGAAGGAGACTTCTGCCAAGCAGGCCTGCGCGGCTGTGGGACAGGCTAAGCTGATGATGGTCTATCAGAAGCTTTTTTCGGAGTATTCCCAGACGGCAGGACAGGTGCTTCTTACCAAAAACACCATGGTCAATCCCGTGTCCAGGGTAAATGCCAAAAATACCTTCGAAGAGTTGTTTCATATGGGCATTATTCCTGTGGTAAACGAAAATGATACCGTCAGCACCTATGAAATGCAGTTTGGTGATAACGATACCCTTTCCGCGCTGGTGGCCTCTATGGTAGGGGCGGATCTTCTGATCCTTCTTTCGGATATCGATGGTCTGTATACGGACGATCCACACCGGAACCCGGAGGCGAAGCTGTTAAAAAGAGTGGATTCCATCAATGAAAATATTTATGGAATGGCGAAGGATTCCACCGGAAGTGATGTGGGAACCGGCGGCATGGCTACGAAGCTGACAGCCGCTAAGATTGCCACCTTTTCCGGCGCGGACATGATCATCACCAACGGGAAGGATGTCCGGGTTCTTGCGGATATTTTTTCAGAGGACTATACAGGAACGCTCTTTAGCGCCAATCCGAATCCGAATTTTAATCTTGCAACATATATTATGGAGACCATAGGCTGATGACACAGGAAAAAATTGACCGCATTAATGAATTATATCGTAAATCTAAGGCGGAAGGCCTTACAGAGTCGGAGAAGAATGAGCAAGCGCTGCTTCGAAAAGAGTTTGTGGCTTCCGTGAAAGCCAATCTCAGAAGCCAGCTCAATAATATCGACATGGTAAATGAGGACGGCTCCGTGGAGAATCTTGGAGACAAATATGGAAAGCAAACAAGAACTTCGTAAGGAGATGAAGGCCATTCGGGATGGCATTTCTGAGGAAGAGAGAAGTGTTTTGAGCACTCAGATTGCAGAACAGCTGCGGAGGGAAGCATGGTATCCTTCCGTGAAGCACATTCTGGTGTATTCTGCCATTCGCAGTGAAGTAGATCTGTCTGAGTTTAGCAGGACAGCTGCAGATGATGGCAAAGTCTTGTATTACCCGAAGGTTTTTGGAAAGGTAATGGAATTCTACCGCATTGATCAAGAAGAAATGCTCCGTCCCGGGGCATTTTCTGTGATGGAACCGGATACGGATTCTTATCCCCTAGAAGTTTATAAGGATCAAAAAGAAAGTGTAATACTGGTTCCGGGTGTCGCTTTTTCCAGAGAAGGTTACCGCCTTGGGTATGGAGGCGGATATTATGACCGTTATCTGGCAGAACACAGGAACCTTTATACCGTTGGAATAGGATTTTCCCGGCAGATATTAGATACATGGCTGCCGGAGGAATTTGATATTCCCATGAAGGAAATTGTAACGGAGAATATGACTATAGAAACACACTTTTTCAAAGGCAGGAGGATGTGACATGGAAATAAGCTTGGAACAGTTATGCGAGAGAGCCCATAAGGACAGAATCCGGGTGGGAATGCTGGACGCTGAGGTGAAAAACCAGACCCTCATGAAGGCGGCAGATGCACTTTTAGCTCATGAGGAAGAAATATTAAAGGAAAATGAAAAGGATCTGGAGCGGGGAAGGCAGAATCATATGCCGGCAGGGCTTTTGGATCGTCTTGCCTTAAATCATGACCGGATTCTTGGGATGGCAGATGGACTCAGGCAGATTGCAGCTTTGGATGACCCCATTGGGGAAGTGATTTCCATGAAGAAGCGCCCCAATGGTCTGATCATCGGCAAGAGACGGGTGCCGATCGGGGTGATCGGCATCATCTACGAGGCCAGACCGAATGTGACGGCGGATGCCTTTGGCTTATGTTTTAAGTCCGGCAACTGCGCGATCCTTAAAGGGGGCAGTGATGCCATCTGCTCCAATAAAGCGGTGGTTGCAGCCATGAAAGAGGCTCTTTGTGAAATGCAGATTCCTGAGGGGGCTCTGGGGCTGATTGAGAGTACGGACAGAGAGACTACCAACCGTTTCATGAAAATGAAGGAATATGTGGACCTTCTGATTCCAAGAGGCGGTGCCGGACTGATCCGCAATGTAGTTGACAATGCAACGATTCCTGTGATTGAGACGGGAACCGGAAACTGCCATATTTATGTGGACCAGTTTGCAGATCTGGATATGGCAGTGTCTATTATCAAAAATGCAAAAACCCAGCGGATCGGAGTCTGCAATGCCTGTGAATCCATTGTGGTGCACAGGGCTGTGGCAGAGGAGTTCCTGCCAATGCTTTATCAGGCATTGAAGGAATATGATGTCAAAATGCGTGGAGATGATTCCGCGGTGGAATGTCTCGGCGCAGATCAGCCTTTGGTGGAGAAGGCCACGGAAGAGGACTGGGGCAGGGAGTATCTGGATTACATCCTGTCAGTGAAGGTGGTGGACAGCATTGATGAGGCCATTGCCCATATCAATAAGTACAACACCTCCCATTCCGAGTCTATTATCACGAAAAATTATGATGTAGCCCAGAAATTCTTAGATGAGGTGGATTCTGCCTGCGTCTATGTCAATGCCTCCACACGGTTTTCCGATGGTAATGAATTTGGATTTGGTGCGGAGATCGGTATCAGCACCCAGAAGCTTCACGCCAGAGGGCCTATGGGCTTAGAGGCGCTGACCAGTTATAAATATGTTATTTATGGAAACGGACAGGTTCGTCCGTAAAGAGAGTTATTTTTATGAGAGATTTAGAAGTAAACAATTTAACCGGAGCAGAAGAGACGAAGCTTCAGTATGAATATATGGAACAGGCAAAAATGCTTGTAAAGGAGCGGGAAATACAGGCAGGCCATAAGCTGACCTGCTGCGTGAAAACTTTCGGGTGTCAGATGAACGCCAGGGATTCCGAGAAGCTTCTTGGGATCCTTACGGATATCGGATATGAAGAGACCGAAGATGAGCATGCGGATTTTGTGATCTACAATACCTGTACCGTGCGGGAAAACGCCAACAATAAGGTGTACGGAAGGCTTGGTTATCTTTCCAATTATAAGAACAAGAACCCTCATATGATGATCGCTCTCTGCGGCTGTATGATGCAGGAGCCCTCTGTGGTGGAGAAAATCCGTAAATCCTACCGCTTTGTGGATCTGATTTTTGGAACCCACAACATTTACAAATTTGCAGAACTTTTGTGCCGCAGTATGGAATCCAACTCCATGATCGTAGATATCTGGAAGGATACAGACAAAATCGTGGAGGATCTTCCGGTTAAAAGAAAATATTCCTTTAAGTCCGGCGTAAATATCATGTTTGGCTGTAATAATTTCTGCAGCTACTGCATCGTCCCCTATGTGCGGGGACGGGAGAGAAGCAGGGAGCCAAAGGATATTATAAGGGAAATCGAAGGACTGGTGGCGGATGGCGTCTGTGAAGTCATGCTTTTAGGACAGAATGTGAATTCCTACGGGAAGAACCTAAATCCACCGGTGAGCTTTGCGAATCTCCTGCGGGAGGTAAATAAGATCAAGGGGTTGAAGCGGATCCGCTTTATGACTTCTCATCCCAAGGATCTTTCCGATGATCTGATTCTTGCCATGAAGGAATGTGACAAGGTTTGTCATCACATGCACCTGCCCCTGCAGTCCGGAAGCTCCAGACTGTTGTCCGTAATGAACCGGCATTATGATAAGGAACAGTACCTGGCCCTTGTAGATAAGCTTCGGGCTGCGATTCCGGACATTGCAATTACCACGGATATTATTGTAGGTTTCCCGGGGGAGACGGAGGAAGATTTTCTTGAAACCCTGGACGTGGTAAAGAAGGTACAGTATGACAGTGCCTTTACCTTTATCTATTCCAAGAGAACCGGAACTCCTGCTGCCGCTATGGAGAATCAGTGCGATCCCAAGGAAGTAAAAAGGCATTTTGACATGCTCCTTAAGGAAGTTCAGGAAATCAGTGCGGCAAAAGCCTATGCACTGGAAGGCCAAACCATGGAGGTACTGGCAGAGGAGCAAAACGAACAGGATCCTTCCCTGATTACCGGACGCCTGTCCAACAACTCGGTTGTTCATTTCCCGGGCACACCGGAGATGATCGGCCATCTGTTTCAGGTTAAGCTCACAGAGTGCAAGGGATTTTATTACCTTGGGGAAGTAGATGCGGATGCGTAGGCGTTTCAGAAAAAACGATGCAGTCTTTTTAGGAATATTAGTATTTGTCTGCGTTATGGTTTATGCTGGCTTTTGTCTTATGAACCATACCACGGGTTCGTCTATTTTGGTTACAAGAAATGGAAAAACCCTTATGACCTGCTCCCTTATGGAGGATCAGAAGATTCCTATTGAAAATTCCCATGGGAAGGTTACCAATGTTCTGGAGATAAAGAATGGAAAAGCAAAAATGGTGGAGGCGGACTGTCCTGATGGGCTGTGCCTGCACCAGAAGGCTATTTCCTTAAAAAACGAAAATATCGTCTGTCTGCCGAACCGTGTGGTTGTTACGGTAATGGGTGATGACGGAGGCTTTGATGGATTTGCACAGTAAATGGCATAAAACCGCATATTTGGGAGTGTTTCTTGCAGCAGCAATGATCTGCAGCTATGTGGAAACACTGATTCCTTTTCATTTTGGCATTCCGGGAGTGAAGCTGGGGCTTACCAATATCGTTGTGATTATGATGCTGTATCTTACGGGAGCCCGGGAGGCCTTCCTTGTGTCCATGGTCAGAATTTTGCTGACAGGTCTCTTGTTTGGGAATGTTTTCAGTATTATTTACTCCTTAAGCGGTGGCATTTTAAGCTTCCTTGTGATGTTTTTGCTGAAGAAAACAGACCGGCTTGGCTGTGTGTCCGTAAGCACGGCCGGGGGCATCAGCCATAATCTTGGGCAGATTCTGGCTGCATCGCTTTTGATCCATGATTTTCATATCATGTATTACATTCCGGTTCTTCTCATTGCAGGGCTGATTACCGGTCTTTTGATTGGTCTGCTGGGGCAGGAACTGATTTTGCGGCTGGATGGACCCATAAAAAAGAACTAGTTACTGGAGAAAAATTATGTATGCATATATCAAAGGGGAACTGACAGAAATACATACAGATCATATTGTTCTGGAGGCCGGCGGTATCGGCTATCAGATTTTTATTCCGGGACAGACCCTGCAGAATCTTCCACCCTTAAGAGAGGAGATGAAGGTCTACACCTATCTCTATATCCGGGAGGATGCGATGATTCTGTACGGTTTTCTGACCCGGGATGACCTGGAGTTGTTCTGTAAACTCATCTCTGTCAGCGGTATTGGCCCCAAGGGCGGCCTCTCCATCTTGTCGGCATTAGATGCGGATGATCTGCGGTTTGCGATTCTTTCCGGAGATGCGAAAGCCATCGCCAGGGCACCGGGAATCGGCGCCAAGACAGCCCAGCGGGTGATTTTAGAACTGAAGGATAAGATGTCCCTGGAGGATGCCTTCGAGAAAAAGGCACAGCATGTGAGTGAAACAGCTGCAGAGCCTTCTGTGAAGCAGGACGCTGTCATGGCTCTTACGGCTCTTGGTTATTCCTCCACGGAGAGTCTGAAGGCAGTTTCCAAAGTACAGATTGCAGAGACTATGGATGTGGAGGAGGTGCTGAAAGCAGCTCTCAAGCATCTTTCGCTGATATAAATCATATGTAACTGATCAGAACCACAAGCAGTTACAATCATATATCATTAAGGTGTGAAATAACATGGCAAAACGAGTGATCTCCACCCAAATCCAGGAGGAGGATATTAAGATTGAAACCTCCCTCCGTCCCCAGCGTTTAGAGGATTACATTGGGCAGGAGAAAATTAAAGAAAACATGAAGGTATATATTGAGGCGGCAAAGGCCAGAAACGAGGCATTGGATCATGTGCTTTTCTATGGGCCTCCCGGTCTGGGTAAGACCACGTTGGCGGGAATCATTGCCAATGAGATGGGAACCCACCTCAAGGTAACCAGCGGACCGGCCATTGCAAAGCCCGGAGAAATGGCAGCAATTCTAAATAATCTGGCGGAAGGAGATATTCTTTTCGTAGACGAAATCCACCGGCTGAACCGTCAGGTGGAAGAAGTTCTCTATCCCGCTATGGAGGATTATGCCATTGATGTCATGATCGGCAAAGGGGAATCCGCAAGATCCATCCGGTTAAATCTTCCCAAATTTACGCTGGTGGGAGCCACCACGAGAGCCGGTATGCTCTCAGCTCCGCTGCGGGACCGGTTTGGTGTTGTCTGCCACATGGAATATTATAACGTGGATGAATTAAAGACGATCGTACTGCAGTCTGCCGGTGTGTTAGATGTTGCCATCGACGAGAAGGGTGCTTATGAGCTGGCACGCCGTTCCAGGGGAACCCCACGTCTGGCCAACCGCCTGCTAAAGAGAGTGCGTGATTTTGCCGAAGTAAAATATGACGGCAGGATTACCTACGATGTGGCGGCCTTTGCACTGGATCTTCTGGAAGTAGATAAAATGGGACTGGATCAGAACGACAGGAATATTATTCTTACCATTATTGATAAATTCGGCGGAGGTCCGGTGGGGTTGGATACGCTGGCAGCAGCAATCGGAGAGGATTCCGGTACCATTGAGGATGTGTATGAACCATATCTGGTTAAAAACAACCTGATTAATCGCACACCCAAGGGGCGGGTGGCAACAACAAAAGCCTATGAGCATTTTCACCGCATCCGGTGATTTATGTGTTGCATGCAGGAAAAAGGGGGTTGAAAATTGGATACATTGCATATAGAGGATAGAGATTACCGCAAGCTGATCAAAATGGCAAACATGGCGAATGCCATGCTGCTGGGCCTTCACATCTATCTGTTGCTGATGTTCGCCTTTAACCATATCTGGTTGATGGTGGGTGTTAATTTGGTGAGTCTTTTGATTTACGGATCTAATTTTTTCTGGGCCGGGAAAAATCTTAAGGTTTATTTTGTAAGTGCTTATCTGGAAATTTTAATACATATGATCATAGCAGTATTTGCCGTGGGGTGGGACTGCGGATTTCAGATTTATGTATTTGCCCTTGTGATGATTATTTATTTCGGGGATTATATTTTCAGAAAACAAAAATGGATGGACGAGCAGCTGCATCCCCGTCTGATCAGCGTCATTGTGATCATTCTTTATCCATTTTTATATTTACAGTCGCACCTCATTTCTCCGCTATACCCGATCGAGCGGGAGGAAGTCAGGTATGTATTTTTCATTCTCAATGCCTTGTTTGTACTGATCTTTTTTGTGATCTGTGTGGATTATTTCTTAAGGATAATACTTCAGACAGAAAAGCGGCTGGGGAAAGCCGCCTGGAAGGATGAGCTTACCCACATGAACAACCGCAGGAGCATGCAGGAGAGGATGCACCATCTGATGAGCCCAGGAACAGAAAAAAATGTGACGGTAGCCATTCTTGATATTGATGATTTCAAAAGGGTGAACGACACCTATGGGCATAATGCCGGGGATATGGTTCTGGAAAAGGTTGCAGAACACATTCTGAAGAAGGAAAATGAAAGCATGGTTTCCTGCCGGTGGGGTGGAGAGGAATTTCTGATTCTTTCAGAAGGCAGCCATTCCTATGATCATCTGGTCGCCGCCATCGGCGAAATTTTGTCTGCGGTGGAACAGGATACTTTTCGCTATGAAGATTCTGTCATTCGTTTGACGATGTCTGCAGGTATCTCAAAACTTAGGAAAAATGAGCGGATTGAACATGTCATCAGCCGTGCAGACCAGTGCCTGTATCAGGCGAAGAGCAACGGGAAAAACCGTTTTGTTGAGGAACGGCAGGTTGCGTTTCCGAAAGGATAAGTTTATAATACAAAATAAGAAACGGATGCGAAGAACGGAGGATACATTATGTCAGCAAAAACAAGCGCCGAGGTTGTGATTGACGGCAAGGTATATACATTAAGCGGCTATGAGGGGGAGGAATACCTTCAGAAGGTTGCTGCATATATTAACATCAAGATCAGCGAATTTGATGAGATAGAAGAGTACCGGCATATTCCGGTTACCACCAAGAACACGCTGATCCAGTTAAATATTGCGGATGACTATTTTAAGGCGAAGTCTCAGGTAGAGAAGCTGGAGCGGGATCTGGAGAATAAGGATAAGGAACTCTATGATCTCAAGCACGATCTGATCTCCAACCAGGTAAAGACGGAGAGTGCGCAGGAGTCCTTAAAGAAGCTGGAGACAGAGAATAAAGAGCTTCTTCTCAACAAGGCAAGACTGGAGGCAGCCTTAGAGGATAAGCTGCTGGAGGGCAAGCCGGTAGAGAAGGGACATCGCACTCCTTCTGCGGGAAAGAAAAAATAAATGGATAAATTCAATCGTTCCAATGATACTTTTGAACTTCTGGCACCGGCAGGATCCTTCGAGATCCTCCGTGCTGTGATCGAGGCAGGGGCAGATGCAGTATATGTGGGAGGCAGTCGGTTCGGGGCAAGAGCCTATGCCGGCAATTTTTCACAGGAAGAGCTTTTGGAGGCTCTTGATTACGCCCATCTTCGCGGCAGAAAGATTTATCTGACCGTCAATACCCTGCTGAAAAATGAAGAACTGTCAGAGCTTTATGATTATCTGCTTCCTTTCTATGAGAGGGGACTGGACGCTGTTCTGGTTCAGGATTTCGGTGTACTTTCTTTCATTCACAGGTGTTTTCCGCTTCTTCCCATTCATACAAGTACACAAATGACCGTTATGGGGCCGGAGGGTGCATCTCTTCTGCAGGAACTTGGCGTTTCGAGGATCGTTCTGCCGAGAGAACTTTCCTTAAGCGAGATGAAAGAGATCCGGGACAAGACAGGTGCAGAACTGGAGGCCTTTGTTCATGGTGCATTATGCTATTGTTACTCCGGCCAGTGCCTGTTTAGCAGTATGCTGGGTGGACGAAGCGGTAACAGAGGGCGCTGTGCCCAGCCCTGTAGGCTTCCCTACCAGGTGCTGGATGAAGGACATAAAAAGTACCGGGAGAATTCCTATGTACTCAGCATGAGGGATCTGTGTGGTCTTTCGGATTTGAAACAGCTTCATGAAGCCGGGGTTTACTCCCTGAAGATCGAAGGCAGAATGAAGCAGGCTCCCTATGCAGCCGGTGTGGTGTCCTTTTACCGGAAATACATTGATGGTTTTCTGGATGAGAAGGACAGGGATGCCGAAATCAGCGTAGCAGACCAAAAGGCTGTCAAATCTCTGGGGTGCCGTCTTGATTTTACGGATGGATATTATTACAAACAAAATGGCAAAGATATGATTACCTTCGAAAAGCCGGGCTATGAGAAAACACAGCCGCAGCTGGAACAGCAGCTGCTGGAGAGGTACGTAAACCGGCAGGAAAAAATAAAGGTAACCGGAAAAATTTCTCTTTGTGTCGGACGGGCTGTTTCCTTTGAAGTTTTCTGTCAGGGAGAGAAGGTTTGTGCCCTGGGGCAGGATGTTTCGGAGGCGAAAAACAGACCGCTGACACAGGAAGAGGTAAGGACCCGTATGTCTAAAACCGGAGATACTTCTTTTGTGATGGAGCAGCTTCAGGTTGTTCTGGATGAAAAGGCTTTTCTGCCCAATGGAGCGTTGAATCAGCTGCGGCGTGAGGCTTTGCAGCTGTTGTCTGATGCACTTTTGTCCCCGTATCACAGAAGAAGGGAGGACACAAATCCGCCGGTATTTGCAAAGCCGGATCGTTCCCTCAGGGAGCATGAGGAAAAAACAAGCTGCAGGGTGTCCTGTCTGGTGGAAGAGAGAAAACTCCTGCCGGAAGTGCTTAAATTTGCCTTTGTGAAGGATGTTTATCTGGAAATTGCCTCCTATCAGACAAAGACTGCTGTCCCTAGTCTGCGGCAGGATATTGATGCGGTTCTTAAGGCAGGGAAACGGGTATTTCTTGCCCTGCCAAGAATTTTCAGGCATCCGGCCAGGGAACTTTTGGACCGGATTGAGCCGCTTATACAGGAAATGGAGATTTCCGGCCTTCTGGTGCGTTCCTATGAAGAACTTCAGGTGGTCAAAGAACAATTCCCGGCCTGTGTGATTGTGACGGATCATAATCTGTATACCTATAATGATCAGGCTGTGAGAGCCTTTGGGGAACAGGGGGCAGCCCGCATTACCCTTCCGCTGGAATTAAACCGCCGGGAGATCATGGGGCGGTGCAATGAGGATTCCGAGATGATAGTATACGGCTTTGAGCCTCTGATGACCAGCGCCCAGTGCGTACATGCCAATACGAAAGCCTGCGATCACACTCCCGGGGTCTGCTATCTTAAGGACCGGTATCAGGCACAGTTTCCGGTGAAAAACTTTTGCAGCAGCTGCTGCAATGTGGTGTATAATTCCCTTCCCCTTGCCCTTTTTCCTGCTCTTAGGGAACTGGAAGATGCGGGAATCAGAAGCTTTCGTCTGGATTTCACACTGGAAACTCCATCGCAGGTTCGAAAGATTTTAAAAACCTTTGAGGAATTTTACCGGGGAAATCGTAAAAATTATCCGGAGGAATGGCAGAATCATTATACCAACGGCCATTATAAAAGAGGAGTAGAATAGCATGGTTCATCTGATTGTGGAATTATCGAAATATCTGATGATTCTACTGTTTTTAATCTATACTTACGAATGCTTTCATGTATTCCGATATGAGAAGGAGGAGGAGAGGAAGCATATTTATCACGTGCAGAGAGTGCTTCTGTTTGTGATTCATTTTGATGCCTTCCTCATCCTGTATCTGTCTACCGGGAATCGGCAGATGATCGGATTTTATCTGATACAGTTGATCCTGCTCCTGGGCATCATTTTATCCTATCATCTTTTTTATCAGCACGCTTCTGAGCTGGTGCTGAACAATATGTGTATGCTGATCTCTATCGGTTTTATCATATTGACCAGAATCTCCTTTGAGCAGGCCTTCCGCCAGTTTATATTTGTAATCGCTGGCTTTTTTGTAGCACTTCTGATCCCGGTGGTTCTGCAGAATATGTCGCTGTTTCGAAAACTGACCTGGGTGTATGTGGTCCTTGGAATCGGTGCTCTGGGGGCGGTAGCAGTGGCCGGAAAAGTGAGCTATGGTGCAAAGCTGTCCTTAAGCATTGGGGGGATTTCCATTCAGCCCTCGGAGTTTGTGAAAATTCTCTTTGTGCTTTTTATTGCCTCCATGCTTTACCGGAGGACGGATTTTCGTCAGGTGGTTCTGACAAGCATGATTTCCGCTGTTTTTGTGCTGATCCTCGTTGCAT
This sequence comes from uncultured Lachnospiraceae bacterium, assembly GCA_900316805.1. Lineage (GTDB taxonomy): Bacteria > Bacillota > Clostridia > Lachnospirales > Lachnospiraceae > Roseburia. The sequence continues at coordinate 11,297 of ONEJ01000047.1, read as the reverse complement.
CCAAAGATCTGGGAGGGGCGCTTTTATATTTCTTCACGTATCTGGTGATGATCTATGCAGCAACCCGGCGTTTCCTGTACTTTGGAGCAGGATTGGGGGCAATGTCCCTTGCGGCTGTGGCCGGCTATCACCTCTTCTCCCATGTCCGGACAAGAGTTTTGGCCTGGTCGGATCCCTTAAGTGTTATTGATAAAGGAGGCTATCAGGTGTGTCAGTCCCTGTTTGCCATCGGTACCGGAGGCTGGTTTGGTCTGGGACTGGGTCAGGGGCTTCCCCAGAAAATTCCGGTGGTTACCAAGGATTTTGTATTTGCAGCCATTTCAGAGGAATTGGGGGGCATTTATGCCCTGTGTCTGATCCTTGTCTGTATCAGCTGTTTTTTTATGATCATGAATGTGGCCATGAAGCTGCGGGATCCCTTTTACCGCCTGACCGCGGTGGGGCTTGGAACCCTGTATGCACTGCAGGTGTTTCTCACCATTGGCGGTGTGATCAAGCTGATTCCTTCCACCGGTGTGACACTGCCGCTGGTCAGCTATGGTGGAAGCTCGCTGCTTTCCACTATGATCGTTTTTGGTATTATTCAGGGGCTTTATATTATGCAGTTTGATGACCGGCTCAAAAAGAAAGCAATGAAGCAGAAGGGAGGACGGGGACATGCGAAAAGAGAGCGAAAGTCCGGAAAGGAAAAGTAAAGGAAAAAACAAAGAATTTCTTGTGATCATGTATCTGTTCTTTTTTCTGTTCCTGGCATTGATCGCTTACTTTGTCTATTTTCAGGTATTCAAAAGTGAGGCATTTATCAATAGCCCCTATAATTCCCTGCAGGATCTATTTTCGGAGCATGTCATTCGCGGGGATATTGTCTCCTCCGATGGTCAGGTGCTGGCTACCACAAAGACCACGGAGGATGGAACCCAGGTAAGAAGCTATCCCATGGGACGAAAATTTGCCCATGCAGTGGGTTATGCCGTGAACGGAAAGGCCGGTTTGGAAAACCAGGAAAATTTTTCTCTGCTTCGATCACACGAATTCATATTAAAGCGGATCACGGACGAATTTGCCGGGAAGAAAAGCCAGGGGGATACAGTGGTTTCCACGCTGGATGCAGAACTTCAAAAGACTGCCTATGATGCGCTTGGCAGTTACGATGGTGCGGTGATCGTGATGGAACCAAAGACCGGAAGGATTCTGGTCATGGTATCAAAACCGGATTTTGACCCGAATTCCGTCAAAAGCGACTGGGACCAGCTTACCACCGAGGGCAGTACTGTCCTCTACAACCGGGCAACGCAGGGAAAATATGCGCCGGGCTCGGTGTTTAAGATTTTTACGTCTCTGGAATACTACAGGCAGCAGCCAAAGGAATATAAGAACTATTCCTACGATTGCGACGGAGAGATTACGGTGGATGGCCAGACTATTCACTGTGCCGGAAACAAGCAGCACGGACAGGAAAATCTGAAGGAGTCTTTTGCCAAATCCTGTAACGCATCCTTTGCCAATATTTCCCTGTCTCTGGACAGAAACCATTTACAGAAAACCTGTGACGGCCTGCTGTTTAACAAGAAGCTTCCGATTGCCTTTGAGTCCTCGGTCAGCAGCTTTTCCCTGTCCAAATCTGACACGAAGGCTATGGCAATGGAGACCGGAATCGGTCAGGGAAAGACCACGGTTTCCCCTCTGCACATGCTTCTTGTGGTGAGTGCCATCGACAATAAGGGGGTACTCATGTCGCCTTATCTTGTGGATGGGGTAGAGAATGCTGACGGAAACAGAGTCAGTTCTAACGCTCCGAAGGAATATGGTGCGCTGTTGTCGGAAAAGGAGGCACATCTGCTGAAGGTCTACATGCGCTCCGTGGTGACGGAGGGAACAGGAAGTGCACTAAAGGGACAGTCCTACAAAGCCTACGGAAAAACCGGAACTGCCCAGGTATCGGATTCCACAGATGAGACCAATGCCTGGTTTACCGGCTTTGCCTCCAAGGAAGGCTATGAGGATCTGGCGGTGGCTGTCATTGTGGAAGACAGCGGTACGGGTAGTGCCTATGCTGTACCAATTGCCAAGAAGATATTTGACGTATATTTTAACAGATGATATACTAAAAAGAAAAAGTCACAGGAGGGTTTGCAATGATTGAGGCAACAAGCTGTGGCGGTGTGGTAATTTTTCGCGGAAAAATTTTACTTCTGTATAAGAATTACAGAAATAAATATGAAGGCTGGGTACTCCCGAAGGGAACCGTGGAACCGGGAGAGGAATATAAGGATACCGCGCTCCGCGAGGTGAAGGAAGAGACCGGAGCGGATGCGACCATCATGCAGTATGTGGGGAAAAGCCATTATTCCTTTTCTATTCCTGAGGATACAGTGGAGAAAGAAGTCCACTGGTATCTCATGATGGGCGAAAGCTATTACAGCAAGCCGCAAAAGGAAGAATATTTTGTGGATTCCGGCTTTTACAAGTATCACGAGGCGTACCATCTGCTTAAGTTTGCAAATGAGAAACAGATTTTAGAGAAAGCATATAACGAATATCTGGATCTGAAAAAAAGTAATTTGTGGGGCACACGTAAATATTACTAGTACTAGTGCTTCGCGGAGAGGACAGGGCATGGAATGGTACCGTAATCTATATGCAAGTGATTCCATTGCAGGAAAGGTAAACCGGATCAAGTGGAAAATCAATCATAATGCGGGAATGGTATCAGTCTATGTGATCGCCTTTCCTTCTAACCCGAATAATCTTCTGGACATTATTCCCGCCCGGGAGCTGATGCAGAAGTCTTATCCCAAAAGAAATATGATAATCATCGGTCTTGCGAAGGGGTATCAGGATGCGATGGAGCTGGTACGGCGGATTATTGATGAAACCTATCAGAATACGGGAACCGTGGATGTCAGGGCCTACCTGAAGGAAGGCAGGGGCAGTCTATGAGTGTGATTCTTCTGATTTTTAAAATTCTTGGAATGATTCTGCTTATTCTGCTGGGGCTGATTCTTCTTCTGATACTTTTGGTATTGTTTTGTCCGGTCTGTTATCAGGCCAGGGGCGTACTACATCCGGAAAGTCACGAAGCCCATGCAAAGGTATTCTGGTTATTGGGGCTGCTTGCCCTCTGTGCTGACATGGCAGGGGAAGCTACAGACCTGTGTCTTCGGATTTGCGGGATTCGTATCTCTTTTTCAAAAAAAGAGAATAATCCCATAAGTTCTGAAGACACTATAGATGATAGAGATTCTGTAAATTTTTCCACACCGGAAACAGAGACCGACGTAAGCGAAAAAACACTGGCTGCACAGGAAGTCCTTTATGAAAGGGAAGAAGCCTTTGGGGAATCGGATATTCCCGATGCACCGGAGGGTCTGCTTGCAAAGATCCGGCGTAAGCTTGATGGAATCAGGGATTTTCTTCGTTCCATAAAGCGCATGTTTCATGATATCAAAGCGTCTTTTCAGAAGCTTTCCTCCCTCTGGGAGGACGATGACTGCAGGGACGGCATGAAATTTATCGCAGGAGCGTTTTTTTCCCTGCTTAAAACCTTAAAACCCTACAGGTTGAAACTAAAACTGATTTTTTCCACCGGTTCTCCGGATACAACGGGACAACTCCTTGGGATTTTGGCAATGCTCCCCATAGGGTATCAGAACCGCTGGGAGATCACCCCGGATTTTGTCACAGAAAAAGCTTATGCGGATGGAACCTTTGATATTCGGGGATGTCTCTTCGGATTTCAGGTTTTAAGGACTGCCATCAGAATAGTCCTTGATAAGAACTGCCGGACATTATATAATAGATTCATGAAAATCATGTGAAATTGGGAGGTAGAGATCAATGGCAGATAACAGCTTTAACAACACAATTGAATCCCTGTTTAAGGGCATGGACAGCTTTATTACCACGAAGACGGTTGTAGGAGATGCAGTCCATATCGGAGATACCATCATTCTTCCTCTGGTAGATGTGGCCTTTGGCGTGGCAGCCGGTGCTTTTACCCAGGAGAAGAAGAACAACGGCGGCGGCGGCATGGGCGGTAAGATTAACCCAAGCGCAGTACTGGTAATCCAGAATGGCGAGACAAAGCTTGTTAACATCAAAAATCAGGACGGCGTCACAAAGATTTTGGACATGGTTCCGGATATCGTGAATAAATTTACGGCAGGCAAGGGCACAAGCGATACGGACGCGGTCATCGACGAAACGGAAAAAAGTGATTCTGAGTAAACAAAAGAGAATAAACAGACCGGAAAGCATATATTGTTAGTAATATATGCTTTTTTGGTGGGGACATGAAACGGGTATGGGGCTATACGCTGTTCTGGTTTGGAATCGGTATGCTGATGATGTTTATCATTGGCGGGGGATTTCTTGGAATTCTTCTGATTGCAGGGGCGCTCCTGCTTTCTTATTTGCTTTTTTCCTGTTGAGAGAGGATCCCTCCTTACCAAAATAAAAGAACCACCGCACCATGCGATGGTTCCGAAATTATTGTGTTTAGGCTCTCTCAACTTTACCAGACTTGAGACAGGAAGTACAAACATATAACTTCTGTGGTACACCGTTTACCTTGCAACTTACACGTTTGATGTTTGATTTCCAGACTCTATTGGATCTTCTATGAGAATGGCTGACATTGTTTCCGTAATGTACGCCCTTTTCACAAATTGCACATTTTGCCATGATTTTGCACCTCCTTGCATTTCCCATTGGCTTGTCTATCCAAGCTCACAACAGTTGTATTCTATCAGATTCAGATTTTAAATGCAAGAAAAAATTACAAAAAAATGAAATAAATCGGTATTTGTTTACAATTAAGGAGAAAGCGGTTATAATATAGTTAATTATGTGATGAGTTTTTTGATGTGCAGCAACACCAAAAATGATTCATAATATTGGAGGGATGAATATGAAGGGACAGTTGGATACCCAATATGGAAAAATCTTAATTGACGAAGATGTCATTGCCACTTATGCCGGCTCTGTTGCCGTAGAATGCTTCGGGATTGTAGGCATGGCGGCTGTCAATATGAAGGACGGACTTGTCAAGCTTTTGAAACGTGATTATCTTACACATGGAATCAGTGTGAACATTGAGGATGAGAATCAGATTACCATAGATTTTCATGTAATCGTAGCCTATGGGGTAAGCATTCAGACGGTTTCCGAAAACCTGATTGAGACCGTGAAATATAAGGTAGAATCATTTACCGGTATGACCATCAATAAGATTAATATCTATGTTGAAGGCGTTCGCGTTATTGATTAGGAGGATAAAGAATTGGAAATCACAAGTATCAACACAGAATTACTGTCCAGAATGTTTCTCGCAGGAGCCAAGAATCTGGACGCAAAGAAGGAATGGATCAATGAGCTGAATGTATTCCCGGTACCGGATGGAGATACCGGAACAAATATGTCCATGACGATTATGTCGGCGGCCAGAGAAGTGAACAGTCTGGTGAATCCCACCATGCAGGAACTGGCGAAGGCTATTTCCTCCGGTTCCCTGCGGGGGGCAAGAGGTAACTCCGGTGTAATTCTTTCCCAGCTTTTCCGCGGTTTCTGTAAAGTGATCATGGATTATGAAGAAATCAATGTTGCTATTTTAAGCGAAGCTTTTCAGCGTGCGGTGGAGACTGCTTATAAGGCTGTTATGAAACCGAAGGAGGGCACGATCCTTACGGTTGCAAAGGGAGCAGCAGACAAGGCTTTGGAGCTGGCAGGCGAGACAGAGGATCTGGTGGTTTTCTGTGACGAGGTCATTAAGCATGCCCAGTTTGTTCTGGAACAGACTCCGGAGATGCTTCCGGTATTAAAGCAGGCAGGTGTGGTGGATTCCGGCGGACAGGGACTGGTTCAAGTCCTTCTGGGTGCATACGATGCATTGCTTGGTAAGGAAATAGACTATGAAATTGAAGGAACTGTTTCCTCCTCTGTAGTAAAAATTTCCAGCGAGACAGAGCGGGAGATTAAGTTTGGATATTGTACGGAATTTATCATTGTGCTAAATCATCCGCTCTCTGACAGTCAGGAGCGGGAATATAAGGCATATCTGGAATCTATTGGTGACTCCATTGTGGTGGTAGCGGACGATGAGATCGTTAAGACTCACGTACATACCAACGATCCTGGGCTTGCGATCCAGAAGGCACTGACTCATGGTTCTTTAAGCAAGATCAAGATCGACAATATGCGTGAGGAACATCAGGAGAAGCTGATTAAGGATGCCCAGAAGCTGGCAGAAGAACAAAAAGAAGAAGCTAAGGAGGCCGAGACCAAAACCCAAGAGGCTCCGGAAGAGAAGGAACCGCCGAAGCCTATTGGCTTTATTGCTGTATCCATCGGTGAGGGAATGAATGGCATTTTCCGCGAACTGGGTGCCGACTATCTGATCGAGGGTGGACAAACTATGAATCCCAGTACAGAGGATATGTTAGAGGCCATCGACCATGTGAATGCGGAGCATATTTTTATTCTGCCGAACAATAAGAATATTATTATGGCTGCCAATCAGGCAGCGGAGCTGGTAGAGGATAAGGACATTATTGTTCTTCCTACCAAGACCATTCCCCAGGGAATTGTGGCGCTGGTGAACTTCATTCCGGATTATTCCGCAGAGGAAAATAAGGAAATGATGCTGGCAGAGCTGGGCAATGTGAAGACTGGACAGGTGACTTATGCTGTCAGGGATACCCAGCTGGATGGCATGGAGATTCATGAGAATGATTATATGGGAATCGGAGATGACTCGATTCTGTCTTCCGGCACGGATTTGGAGCAGACAACCCTTGAGATGATTGATAAAATGATGACAGAGGATGCGGCCATCGTCAGCATTTATTTCGGTCAGGAGGCCACAGAGGAGGGTGCTTCTAAAATCGGAGAGACCATTGAAGAGAAATATCCGGATGTGGAGGTAGAGATCAATAACGGCGGTCAGCCGATCTATTACTATGTGGTTTCTGTAGAATAATTTGGCAGGTACAACTATGAATTTACAATCACCGATGACAGACATTAAGGGAATCGGCCAGAAAACAGAACAATTATTTCAGAAGATGGGAGTATACACCGTTGGTGATATACTCCTTCATTTTCCCCGGACATATATCCGCTATCCGAAGGCAGAGCCCATTGATGAAATTACATCTTTTTCGGAGGAAAAGCATGGGGTTTTTGCAAAGGTTTCTTCCACTCCTGTGGTAAAAAGCACAAGGAGCATGCAGATTACCCTGCTTTCCATTGGAAGCAGTGGTCATAAAATCGAGTTGGTGTGGTATAGAATGCCCTACATCAAGAATACCCTCAAAACTGGGCAGTATTATGTGTTTTATGGCAAGGTGATCCCAAAGAACGGACACTATGTCATGGAACAGCCGGTGGTCTATTCCCCGGAAGCCTATCAGCAGATTGAAGAGTGCTTTCAGCCCGTCTATGCCCTGACCGCCGGAATTACCAACAATCTGATGCAAAAGACCATGCGGCAGGTGCTGGATGCTGAGGTTCTTCTTCCGGATCCGCTTCCCGGTAATATCCGCCAGCAATACGAGCTTTGTGAATACAACTATGCCATGAAACAAATCCATTTCCCGGATTCCATGGATACTCTGATCGATGCGAGAAAACGCTTGGTCTTCGATGAATTTTTTCAGTTTATTCTGGTGATGCGCTGGCAGAAGGAAGAAAAGCAGCGGGCTTTAAGCAGCTTCGTCCTAAAGGACGCCTCCTTTGTCAACGGACTTTTGGATAAACTTCCCTATGAGCTTACCGATGCCCAGAAAAAGGTGTTAAGGGAACTGACAGAAAATATGCAGGGACCTTATGCCATGCAGCGGCTGATTCAGGGAGATGTTGGTTCCGGCAAGACCATCATCGCTTTTCTTGTGATGGCCTGGTGTGCGCACAATGGCTATCAATCTGCCATTATGGCGCCCACGGAGGTTCTGGCAAGGCAGCACTTTGACTCCTTTCAAAAGCTGTGCCGTGATTTTGGGCTTTCCTATCCGGTAATCCTTCTGACAGGATCCATGACTGCCAGGGAAAAGAAGGAGGCATACCGGGGACTTTGTGAACAGCCGGACGCTTTGATTGTGGGAACCCATGCCCTGATTCAGGAAAAGGCCGTCTATTCCAATCTTGCCCTTGTCATCACGGATGAGCAGCATCGTTTTGGAGTCCGTCAGCGGGACACCCTTGCGGAAAAGGGAAAAACACCCCACACCATAGTGATGAGTGCCACTCCCATTCCCCGGACGCTGGCCATTATACTGTACGGAGACATGGATATTTCCGTCATCGATGAAGTTCCGGCCAGAAGACTGCCCATAAAAAACTGTGTGGTAAACACTGCCTATCGCCCGAAAGCCTGCCAGTTTATCGCAGATCAGGTACATGCAGGCCATCAGGCATACATCATCTGTCCTCTGGTGGAGGAGAGCGAGGGCATGGAGGCAGAAAACGTTAAGGACTATGCGGCCTTTGTGCGGTCGCAGCTTCCGGAGGATATCACGGTAGGTATTCTTCATGGGAGAATGAAAAATGACAAAAAGAACCAGGTGATGGAGGCGTTTGCAGAAGGAAAACTTCAGGTTCTTGTATCCACCACGGTAGTGGAGGTTGGAGTCAATGTGCCCAACGCCACGGTCATGATGATTGAAAATGCCAACCGCTTCGGTCTTGCCCAGCTGCATCAGCTCAGAGGAAGGGTAGGCCGGGGAGACGCCCAGTCCTACTGCATCATGATCAATACATCCGATACGAAAACCGCAAAAAAACGGCTGGAAATTTTAAACAATTCCAATGACGGCTTTCATATTGCCAGCGAAGATCTAAAACTCAGAGGCCCCGGTGATTTCTTTGGTATCCGGCAGAGCGGAGAGCTTGCCTTTGATCTGGCAGATATCTATCAGGATGCTTCTGTCCTGCAGGATGCTTCGGAGGCTGTGACACAGCTGCTTATGGAGGATCCCGGCCTTCTGAAAGAAGAGCATGGGCTGTTAAAAATAAAAATGAAAGAATATCAAAGGGATCATCTGGATAAAATGACATTATAAAAACAAACAGACCCCGTAACGGGGTCTGCCTTCGCTTTTGTGTTTTGCTGGATTAGCTTTTTTTTCCTGCCATCTGTTTTTCCTGTGCTTCAATCATCTTTTTTACCATATAACCGCCCACAGATCCATTCTGCCTTGCGGTCAGGTCTCCGTTGTAGCCGTTCTTCAGCGGAACTCCAAGCTCATCTGCAACTTCATACTTAAAACGTTCCAACGACTTTTTTGTACTTCTGTTTGACATGCTTTTCTTCCTCCTTTGCGGTTGTTGTACTCTTAGTACACTGATAGTATATGCAGGAGGAAAGGACGTATGCTGGAAACATTGACCGCCTTTTACAAATTCAGACAAATCAAAATTATTCGATTTGTGTGAGTCCACTGATATCCGGATGGATCGTGAGGGAATAATTCGTATAGTAAACCACAAAGCCCGGAGCGCTTCCGGCCGGTTTTTTTACATTTTTTTTCTGAAGATAATCGATTTCAATCTTGTCACTTTCCCGTCCCTTGGAATAGAAGCCCGCAAGCTTTCCGGCTTCCTCAAAGACCCGGTCCGGCATAGGGCCTTCTTTGTCATTTTTTACGATGACGTGGGAGCCGGGCATACCCTTGGCATGAAACCACCAGTCATTGCCGCTGGCAAATTTGAATGTCAGCTCATCATTCTGGTAATTGTTCCTGCCGATATAGATGTCATAGCCATCGGTGGAGACATAATGAAAAGGCTTGCTTTTGATTTTTTCTTTTTTCCCGTTCCGGTGTTTTTTGATAAAGCCGTACTCCGCCAGTTCATCCCGAATCTGGATCAGATCCTCTGCATTCACGGCAATATCAAGGGAATTCTGGATGGAGGAGAGATGATCCATGCGGGCTTTTGTCTCTGCCAGCTGAACCTCCAGGGCCTCTGCCGTACGTTTTAATTTTCCGTACCGGTCAAAATATTTTTTGGAATTTGCCCTTGCATCCAGAGTGGGATCCAGCGGAATGTGGATCTCTTTGTTATCATCATAAAAATTCTCGCATACCAGTTCCTTTGCTCCCGGGGCCAGATTGTATCCGTAAACGTTGATCAGTTCGCCGTAGAGCTTGTATTTTTCTTTTTTGGCAGAATCCTTCATCTGTTTTTGCTGCAGTTCGTATTTCTTTGCCGTACGTTCTAAGGTTGTTGTGACCACATGGCGCAGATCCGCAGATTTCTGGTGAATGCGGTTATAGGCATTCCGCTCTGCATAAAAGATTTCCAAGGCCCTTGAGAGACTGTCAAAATACTCCGGGGAAAGGTCTCTGTACATGGTAAGCTCCAGAGCCGAAAATTCCACCGGCTGTTTTCCTTTTCGTATGATGACCGGGTGAAACTGTTCCTTTTGGATTTCCTCAAAAAACCATGCCGCATGATTACTAAGATGGCGTATTTCCTCATCCGTTAATGCCGCAAGTGGCTGGTCAGCATCAAGGCCTGCCCGAAAAACGATCTCGGAAGCGGCAAGGGGACTGATTCCGGAAAAAGAGGAATAAATCGCCTTTGCAGCCGTGACCGGAAGGCTATGGATTACATCATAGATCTGTTCCGGAGTAACTGCCAGAGGATTATACTTGTTTTCCTGGGTTGCCGGGATGAAATAAGGTTTTCCGGGGAGAACCTCCCTGAGGGAACTGACCGCAGAAGAAACCCGCTTGATGCTGTCGATGATGGTGCCATCCTCATCGCAGAAGATGATGTTGGAATGTTTTCCCATCAGTTCGATAATCAGAGTTTTGTGGCACAGATCCCCCATTTCATTTAAGTGCTCGATTTTGATATTGATGATCCGCTCCATGTGTGGTTGTGATATCTCAACAATTCTTCCGTTGGCAATATGCTTGCGCAGTACCATACAGAAGGTGGGCGCCTGCAGCGGACTTGTTTTGTTTTCGTCTGTGAGGTAAAGAAAGGGAAGAGAGGCGCTGGCTGAAATTGCCAGGCGATGCTGTCCGTCCTTTCCTTTGCAGGTAAGTAAAAGCTCGTCATTCTCGGGCTGGGCGATCTTGCTGATCTTTGTATTTAAAATGGTCTGATTTAGTTCGTGAACCAGACCTGCGATAACGATTCCGTCAAAAGCCATGATACATCTCCTATTAGTTATTAAAACTTCCCACATGTATTTTCCCGCAGCCCCGCCTGCAGCAGACACTCTCAGGATGCCTGCGCCTAGTGCGAGTAAATGCCTCTATCCACAGAGCTTATTGGGGCACGGGAAATAC
>ONEJ01000044.1 GCA_900316805.1 uncultured Lachnospiraceae bacterium | reverse complement strand
GAACTCCAGGTGACCTTCTTGTAAGAACCTTTTACCTTAAGCTGTACGGATGTGCCGACGGTCACTTCCATAAATCCCGGCGTCACGGAAACGCCTGCGGCCTGCACGGGCTGCGGCAGGACTGCTGCGGCCATGAGGACTGTAAGGAGTAGTGCGGTAAGTTTTCTGAGTTTTTGGTGGATGTTTTTCATAGATGTTTCCCTCCTTCTCGAATTGTTCTTTTCTTAAGTATATTATAACAAACAAGTGTTCTGACTGCAATACAAAATGTGTTAGTTTTGGTTGGATTTTCCAGGGAAATCTGCTCAAATCCGAACTTATGTTTGAAAAATGGTCAAAATATGGTAAAATATAAGAAAGGTGCTACCAGGATGGTAGGCGGTTATGCCCTCTTTTTTTGTGGAGGGTAGAAACCCTCCGAATATCGCACGTATATGGATACATTTCGTGACTACATACATTTACAGGAGGGCTTTCTTATGGATATTGAGACTTTTATTGCAGTTATCTCTTTTGGGCTCACATGTTATCTGGCAGGTGTTTCCTATGGAAAAGACCATAAGAAAAAGAAGTAATCGCCACGGCAATGGCATATGATTACTTCTTTTTCTAGTTAATCATCATTGGGCAAGCCGTCTATCGGTGCACCTTTTTCTATAACAATAATACCACGCGTGTAGGAAGAAATCAAGTCCCGAACGCGAAAAGAGAAAGAACCGTGCTCTTGCCCTCATCTTTGAAAAATTACAACACAAAAAATCCTCCCAGCCTACGCCGGGAGGATAAGAATACTAGACTTCGGCAGGAATCTTGTATCCTGCGGCTGTCATGGCCTTTTCAAATTCTGGAACAGACACTCCGGCGTATTCTGCTCCGGTTTCAACGCTGAGTATTCCGTCCTGAACGAGAGTATAAAATGCTTCGTCCTTGCCTTCTCTTATACCTTCATTTCTTTCGTACGACCTCATCGCCCTGAGATCTGCCGATGCATATCTCTCTGCTAATAACATCGCCTGCACCTCCTTGTCCTGTGACATTTGTCTTGCCTCCGAAATAATCTCTTTCAACATATTATTTTCTTTGGCTTTTTCTAAAACTCTTTCATCGTTGATATTGTATAATGCTGCCAGCAAAAGCTGCAGCTCTGGATTGTTCTCCCCATCCATTCCCTTGATAAACTGCTCGAAACACTTATCGAGCTGCACATACACAACGTTTTTGAGTGGCTTTTCATATACAAAACCTGAATCTGCCGTATATGGACCAAATCTGTGTATGTACCGGTCACCGGGAAATTCTTTGAATTTATCGGGGCTGTTCCTCATGAGAACCACTAACAGAACGCCTTTTGTGTTCTTGAAATCCAAAGAACTCTTCGCAACTCCCTTTTTAACGGAATATTGCATCCGGAGCATATCTGAGGAATATATCTCCCCTCTCTCAAGAATAAATTCCTGAGAATTAACCTGCATTTCCAAATCCGCAAACCGTTCATCCTGTGTCCATGCAGGAATGTCAAAGATGAGTTTCTTGGAATATTCTGACTGAATATATCCCTCGTTGTTTGCAGCCTTATCAATGCAGATAGTTTCATCTCCTGCCACCTCACGCAAAAGATATTCTAATCTGTCGAAATGCTCCATTGGATCGAAAATCTTTTTTGCAATGATGTCTGACATCAGACTTGGGAGAAGTTCTCCTCTCAGGATTGCTTCAAATTCCAACCTGTCTTCTTCAGACAGATGGTTCATGAGAATTTGTTTAAGCTCTTCCTGTTCTTCTCCTGCGTTCTGGATGATTCGGAAAATTACATTCTCCGGCACAACTGGTACAATTTTGTTATCCATTCTTTTTCCTCTCTTTCCCTACTTCAGTAGATTTTTGTATCTATAATAAACAGGGAAAGCGGTTAGGCATCCCTGATTGGTTTCAGGGATTACCCTATTGTACATACTCCGAGAATCGAAACTGCGTTCAACTCTCAAACTCTTAACTCTTTCTTATTCCTCTATATTATAGAATATTTCCGGCAGTTTTGCAATTAATTCCAGACTTATCCAACCCCAAAAAAATCAAATATGAAGAAAACCGGAAGAAAGATCGCTGGTTGGCGGATTCTTCCGGTTTATATATATGCTTGAACGTGTGTTTGTCGACTGGCGGGGTTACTGGAGAACCGTCAGGGCGTTGCCGTTAAGTACGACTTTGGATGTGTCAAGGGTAAAGGCGGGGGCAAGCACAAACGAGTCACTCTGGCCGTGGTTGCAGTTGACGTTGCCGTTCGAGCCGACAAACCAGGCGTTGCCGCTGCCGTAGACAGTGCCGAGCCAGGAGTTGGTGCCTGAAGCCCCGAACGAACTGTAGTTACTTGCGGCAGTCTTCAAAGCTGTCCAATAATTTCCGGAACCCTGATTACCGGCCGTTGTCTGGTTGGACTTTGCATTTGAAATAAGATACAGTCCCGTACCATAGGAAGTCCCGGCATATTCAGCTGACTTAATACTCTCATACAGTATTGCAGTCTTGGCATCGTACCCGCTGATATCCTGCCCATCAATACTCTTTGTATAGTATGATCCGTTACCAAACTTCGCCATGGACTTTCCCGGCCATGCACCTGCTGTTACACCCGTGGATTGTAGTACAGCATAACTCTCATTAACCTCAGCCGCTACCCAGCTATATCCCCCTAGCGTGTAAATATTACCCGCTATCAACTGTGCCGGTTCCATAATTTTCGCAGTTCCATCTGAGCATGAAACGATATCTGTTGCAACTCCACTTCCCCAACTGTCACCTTTCGTAACGTCGCTCCACTGTCCTGTTGTGCTTGCAAATTTTAGGCTCTGTACCCCGGAGCAGCCCATGAGTGCAGACGCACCAATCTTTGTCACTGACGCCGGGATAGTTACTGCCGTCAGGTTCTCACAGCTTTTCAAAGCATTCTCCCCCAGAGCGGTCACCTCATCTGCAATTACGAGGCTTCCTACAAGCTCCCCGGAACTTAAATTGCCGGTTGCCGAATCATCGGAAAGACTGAAAGTCGCTACCTCCGCGGATGATCCATAGTTGGTAGTCATCACCCCATTCTCGTCTACGTGAATAATCCCGTCAGCTTTTAACTGGCTCCAAGACTTGGACATGGTTCCATCGGAAGAATAAAGCCCTGCGATCTCCCCGGAAGTACCATAAGTGATATTGACTTTGAGAAGACCTTTCCAGTTACCGGATTTCATAGCTCCAGCATCCAGAACGAGTTCTGTGTCCGTATATACCTCCGGCTCAATCTCCGTCCTTGCAAAAGACGTCTTGGCCTGTGCCACCACCACGGATATCGGATCTTTGTGTGTTTCATGTTCTAAAGGATAATTCTAGGACACATAATTATTTATCAATACAACCAGCTTATCTGTAATGAATTTGAAAGGACGAAAAGCTATGAAACTTATATATGCTACATATAACCAGTACTGCAATAGTATAGATATAACCACTTTTGATAATATACT
>ONEJ01000038.1 GCA_900316805.1 uncultured Lachnospiraceae bacterium | reverse complement strand
CAGTTGTCGAGTGTAGATTTTAAATTAGATAAGAAAAAATCAGCCATAACGAGCCTCCTTGAAATATGTTTATAATCAAGGCTCGCGCAACATAACTGAATGGCATTGATACATAGACATGACGATGTAGAGGAAAAATGGGGTTTTTAAAAATTAGACGGAAAGGCAATACAGTTCAAGACACCGCAGGCATATAAGAAATACATAATGGGTATTGAAACAATATGTGGGAATTGCTATGATGAAAATATAGGGAAAAATTTCAAATGGAAAAGCTTAGCAGAGACGAAAGGAAGTATGAGGGATTATGAAACAAACAATTTTGAAAAAAGTAACCGTAATGATTTTATCACTTGCTCTGTTATTGTCTGTATTGCCGGTTCCGGCAAGCGCAGGTACAGTTAAGCTGGGCAACAGCTTTGTAAACCAGCTTCTTGGATTCGGTTCTGCGGAATACAACAATCGGATTTATTATGGGATATCACAGAAAATATATTCCATCAAGAAGGATGGCACAGACAAAAAAATTCTGGTTGATATGAAGGATGGTTCCAATGGCTTTTATAAGATTGCTGTTTATGGCGGATATATTTATGCCATTTATGATTATTATGGAGGTTCCGATTCTTCTGACTGCCAGCTTCTGAAGTTCAAACTTGATGGAACCGGCCGCAAAAATTTGGGACGTGTCAATAATTTTGCAATTGCTGATGGCAAAATATACTGTACGAAAACGAAGCATATCAAAGCTGTCAGTTCCTATGATACCACATATAATCAGGTGCTTGGTATTTACTCCATGAATTTAAACGGAACCTCTGCGAAGAAATTAGTTTCCGGAAGCAAAGTGGTACTGTACGGAACGGACGGGAAGCAGTTGTATTATGGTTTGAGAAATTGGGATACGGGCAAAACATCTGTTTATACATGCACGATGAAGGGAAATAACAAGAAAAAAATTAAATCCGTTGTCAATATGGAGAATGTATTCTTTGACAAGGATTCTATGTATTACCAGAAATCGGATCCGGAGGATTTCATGAAACAAAGGATTTATCAGGTAAATAGAAAGACAGGAAAAGAGAATCTGGTCTATACTGCTTCGGGATGGATTTATCCATTTTATGTCAGAAACAACTGTCTTTTCATTTCCGGAGAGGATGGATTTAAGAAAATAAACCTGAATACAGGAGAGGAGAAAATCCTTCAAGAGAAGATTACAAACGGCATTCGGGGCATTCATGGTTCCGTTATAATTGGAGAGCGTTATCGCATGGATATGAAAGCGGGAACGGATTACGATGTACTGATGATCACTTCTTCCGGGAAGATGATCAAAAAAATCGGCGCTTATTTTGTTTCGTGACAGATTTGCAATTCTCGAAAGAAAATCTTCCCCCAGGGATTTTTCTGTAACGTAAAGTGATAAAGCTAGCAGTGGGAGGCTGAAGAGCCTCCCGCTTTTTTTGTATGCCCTGCGGCATACATCCCTCAGTGACTTGTAGGAAATCCCCGGTTTTGTCGTATTTTGTCGACAACTTCTACCTTTAATATCCATACATCGGATTGTATTCCAGACATAAATCAGATATACTTGTAAATAGTTTTAAACCTGTCGAATGTTCAACAATTATGGGAGAGATCGTATGAGAATGGGTAGAAAAAAGTTTAAAAATCTGATTGTCTCTATATTGGTGCCAGTAATGGCATTGTCTCTTTTTACAGGATGTGTGGAGAATGTTTCGAAGGAAGATGCAGAGTCCATTTCCGTTTATTTGTGGAGTGCTGTATTATATAACCAATATGCTCCCTTTATCCAGTCGAAGCTTCCAGATGTGAACATTGAATTTGTGGTGGGAAATAATGACCTTGAGTTTTATGAATTTATGAAGGAACATGGAGAACTGCCGGACATTATTACCAACCGCAGATTTTCCCTCCGTGATGCGACACCATTACAGGATCAGTTGATGGATCTTTCCACCACGGAGGAAGCCGGTTCCATTTACCTGAGTTATCTGAAGAATTATACCAACAGCGATGGAACGATAAACTGGCTTCCCCTTTGCGGCGAAGCAGATGGCATTGTGGCCAATAAAGATTTGTTTGAAAAATACGATATTCCACTGCCAACGGATTATGACAGTTTTGTTTCTGCCTGTCAGGCTTTCGAGGCAGAGGGAATCAGAGGCTGTGTGACAGATCTGGTTTATGACTATACCTGCTTGGAGCTTTTGCAGGGGCTTTCCATTCCGGAGCTGACTTCCATGGAGGGGCTGTCCTGGTGCCAGGCTTATGAAGATCCTACGAATAAATTGGATGGCCTTGATACGTTGGTCTGGCCGGGAGTTTTTGAACGTATGGAGCAGTTCATCAAGGATACCGGTATTCGGGAGGAGGATTTGGACATTTCCTTTGATTCTCTGTGGGAAATGTTTACGGAGGGAAAGGCTGCCATGATTCGTTCAATGGGAGCTTTCGTGACGCTGTACCGGAAAGAGGGGAAAGTGGACCCGGTCTTTCTGCCTTATTTTGGGCAGGATGGGGAACAATGGATCCTTACATATCCTTCCTTCCAGGTGGCATTAAACAAGGATCTGGAAAAGAACGAAGGGAAAAAGGAACAGACCCTTAAAGTGCTTCATGTGATGTTTTCCGAGGAAGGACAGAATGTCCTGGCCCAGGGCGGGGATGTGGTTTCCTACAGCAGAGATGTAGATCTGGAAATATCACCGGCCCTTGCCAATCTGAAAAGCTGCGTGGAGGGGAATCACCTGTATATTCGTCTGGCTTCCAACGAATTTTTCTCCGTATCCAAGGATGTAGTTCAGAAAATGATTCGGGGTGAGTTTGATGCGAAGCAGGCCTATGAGGTCTTTGATGAACAGCTTCGGGATCCTCCCGATAATCAGGAAGAAAACGTGCTTTCCCTGGATCAGGGTTACTCCGGTCACTTTGATCCAAAGGGAGGAAATGAGGCTTCCTCTGTTATGGCCAACACCCTTCGGGAGTGCTACGGCAGTGATGTGCTGATCGCGCCGGCCTTTAGCTTTACAGGCTCTGTGATGAAAGCCGATTACACAGAGAAAATGGCTTCTTCCATGATCATGCCCAATTCACTGCTGGCCTGGCACAGGGAAATGACGGGAGAAGAGCTGAAGGAATATGTGAAGAAATGGGTGGAGGGAGATCCTGATGTCCTGACTCCCTTTAACCGGGGATCTCTTCCCACGGTCAGCGGAATTTCCATCGAGGTTCTGGAAGAGGATGGAACCTACCTGCTAAAGTCTGTCTTAAAGGATGGGAAGGAGCTTGGGAAAGAAGATCATTTTCAGGTGACTTGTCTGAATACGCCGGATTATGCGGCAAATGGCATGGATGGATTTGAGAAGGAAGAGGAAGGCGTGCGGGACGCATGGAAAGAGTACGTTAAGAATGGCGGGACTCTTAAGAAGCCTTGTAACTATATCACCCTTAGATAATTTGAGGCAGAGAACTATGAGAGCAAGATTGAAAAAAATACTTGTACTTTTGTTGGCAGCTGTGATGCTTTTGTCTGCTTTGCCTGGCTGCGCCGGGCTGTTTTCAACAGAGAAGTGTACAAAGGAAAAAGAGAAAGTGACCATCGGTCTCTGGGGAAATGAACTGATCGAGAAATATTCCCGGTATTTATGTGACCGTTTCCCGGAGGTGGAGTTTGAATTTGTGCTGACCACCAACTCGCTGGACTATTACCGGTACCGCAATGACCATGGGGATCTGCCGGATATTCTGACCATACGGCGTTTTTCCCTGAGGGATGCATGCCTTTTGAAGGACAAGCTGTATGATCTGAGTAATACGAAGATGGCTGCTACATACAATGATACTTATTTGGATCTATACACCTATGAGGACGGAACGGTAAACTGGCTTCCTGCCTGCGCAGAGGTAGACAGTATTATTGCCAACAAGACACTGTTTGAAGAGCATCACATTGACCCGCCTACGGAGTATGACTCCTTTATTGCTGCCTGTAAGGCTTTTGATGCAGAGGGAATTCGTGGCTTTTCCTCCAACTATGGGGAGGATTATACCAGTATGGAAACTCTGCAGGGGTTTTCGGTCTCCAGTCTTTTATCCATGGAGGGGAGAAAATGGCGTATGGAGTATGAGAGCGGTGCAGTAAATCAGCTCTCGGAAGATGTCTGGATGCCGGTTTTTGAAAAATTCTTCGATATGAAGGAAAACACGGGGATGGGAGTGGCAGAGACCACTATGATCAACAGAGAGCCCAAGGAGTTATACAAGGAGGGAAAGCTTGCCATGTACCGGGGAACCGGAACGGATGTGATCAATTTTTCCGGAAGAGAGGGGGATGAATCTACCCTTCTGCCTTATTTTGGGGATTCCGCAAAGGATAACTGGTATCTGACTTATCCGGCTTTTCAGGTGGCGGCCTGCAAAAATGGCATGGAGGATCCAAAGCGGGAGGCACTGATTCTGGACATTATGTCTGCCATGCTGGATCAGGAAGGACAGAACCATATCGCCCACGGGAAAAACATGATTCCCTACAATAATAATGTGTCTTTGGAACTGCTGCCGGAGCTTTCGGATATGAAGGAGCACATCGAGGAAAATAAACTTTATATCCGTCTGGCCTCCGATGAAATGTTTCGCATTTCACAGGATGTGGTTGTCAAAATTCTGACGAGAGAACTGACAACTCCCCGTGATGCCTTTGACCGGTTTAATGAGCTGATGCTGGAGGAGAACAAATCCGATCCTGTGGTATGCCATCTGGACAATGCCTATTCCAATGTGTTTGATTCTAAGGGAGGCAATCAGGCAGCTTCTGCCATTTTTGGCACGGTACGTAAGGAGGCTCACACCGATCTGCTGTTTGCACAGGAATGTTATGCCAGTGGGGAGGTCTATTCAGGTGATTATACGGAAAAGGAAATTGGATATCTGACGAAAAACGATGGCGGTATACAGCCGATTATTGCGGATCTTACCGGGGAG
Organism: uncultured Lachnospiraceae bacterium; assembly: GCA_900316805.1. Taxonomy (GTDB): domain Bacteria; phylum Bacillota; class Clostridia; order Lachnospirales; family Lachnospiraceae; genus Roseburia. The sequence goes on along the minus strand of ONEJ01000038.1, from coordinate 30,156 downwards.
CAGCTTTATCAGCTGGTGGAGATCACACTGCAGGAAAACAACGGTCGGGGAGTTGTCTGCAATGACAGTACTCTTTAAGTATCAAGCGGATTTGAGATGGAGCTTACCCAGGGGGAGGAGGGTTACAAGCTGGATGCGCTGACCATGGATGGAAAGGAATTGGATCGGGAAGCGGTTTATTCCGTTTTTCTGTTAAGCGACCGGGACTGGATCGTGTCTACGGCATTGCCTGCCGTCGGATGTGAAAGCTATGATGCGGAAATTGATCCCTGCAGTGAATTTTAAAAAAACGGCTTTTGAAGAAGGCCGGTCAGCTGGAGGCACCTGTGGATTACATTACGGTATCTGATACTGCCGGCGAGGGGGAGGAATAATCAGGTGAATTTAGAGAAGTCCCAAAAACAATTTATGCTGTTTGCCCTTACTCTGGTAATTTTTCTGGTACTTGGGATTTTGTATTTTCTTTCTTTTTTGATGAGGCAGACTATGCAGGAGAGGTCCTCACAGCTGATACAAATGACCAGCCAGATGAGAGTCAACATGGAGGATGGGCTGGAAATCCATTGGAACCTTCTGACGGCAATGGAGGCAGAGGTAGAGGGGCAGCATTACGGCGACGAGAAGGAACTGGCAGACAGGATTAAGGAGGTGGAGAAGAGGTATCGCACGGACCCTTATGGATGCAGTCTGATGCTGCTAGACGATAACGGGATGGCGTATTTATGCACGGGAAATGTGGGAATCTGGGATGATGTGAAATCTCTTGCGGATGGGGAAGCCCGTCATACCTTCATTTCGGAAACCCGTAATATTGACGGTGTATTTCTTGTGTTTTCCCAGGCTCTGAATCAGCCTGTTATTATGGGAAGTGATAAGATGAATATTACCCATATGATTCTTCTGAAGGATATCAAAACCCTGAAAAAATATTACACAACAGAATCCTATAGTGGTCATGCGGCCACGTATTTTATCCAGAATAATGGAAATCTGGCCTATTGTGATTCCTGCGGGGATGATTCCATCGGGAAAAGAAATGTATTTAAGGTTTTACGGCAGGCAAAATATATGCAGGGGCAGGATTTTGATTCCATGAAAGAAGTATTGGATCAGAAGGGAATTGCCACTGCGAATATCAGCCTGAAGGGAACGGAGTATTACTACTGTGTGACATCTCTTGGGGGGTATGACATGACTTTGATGCTTTTGATTCCTTCGAAATATGTGGCTGTCAATACCATGAATATGATGAATTCTACCTTGTTTGCAGAGACAATCTTTCTGGTGGTTCTGGCTGCCATGTTTCTGCTGGCAGTGGTCAGCTTCATCCGGGTACAGCGAACTGTTCAGATTGTAAAGATTGAGCAGAAGAATAACAGAGAGCTGAACAGGCTGCGGATTGCTGCCGAGGATGCGCTGCATGCGGCAGAGGTGGCCAACAAATCCAAAAGCGTTTTCCTGTCCAATATGTCCCATGACATCCGCACCCCCATGAATGCGGTGATCGGGTTCGCAACCCTTGCATCGGCGCAGGTGGAAAACACGGAAAAGGTAAAGGACTGCCTGTCCAAGATCTTATCCTCCAGCCAGCATCTGTTAAGCCTGATCAATGATATTCTTGACATGAGCCGGATCGAGAGCGGGAAGGTCCATCTGGAGGAAACGCAGGCAAATCTGTCGGAAATGTTTCACGATATTAAGAATATTGTTATCGGACAGATTCAGGCAAAGCAGCTGGAACTTCATATGGATGTGATGGATGTGACGGATGAGGAGGTGTACTGCGATAAGACCAGACTCAATCAGGTGCTTTTGAATCTTTTGTCCAACGCTATTAAATTTACCCCGCTGGGAGGATGTGTCACGGTTCGCCTGACCCAGCAGCCCGGCAATACCGGGGAGAAGGGCTTGTACGAGATAAGGGTGAAGGATAACGGAATTGGTATGAGCAAGGAGTTTGTCAGTCACATCTTTGATCCCTTTGAGCGGGAACAGACCTCCACGGTCAGCAGGATTCAGGGAACGGGGCTGGGAATGCCCATTACCAAAAATCTGATTGATATGATGGGTGGAACCATTGCGGTGAAGACCGAACAGAAAAAGGGGACGGAATTTATCATTCGTGTGGAACTTAGATTACAGTCTGCAGAGCGAAGAGAGGCAGGTATCGAGGAACTGGCGGGGCGTAAGGCTCTGGTGGTTGACAATGATTCCTATACATGTGAAATTGTCACTAAGATGCTGGAGCAGATGGGTATGCGGTCAGAATCGACGTGCTCCGGCAGGGAGGCGGTTTTTCGGGCGAAAAAGTCGCTGGAACGCAAGGATGATTATTATGCCTATATCATTGACAGCAGCCTTTCGGATATGGATGGAATTGAGACCGCCAGACAGATCAAAAGTCTGGGGGAGAATCCACCGGTCATTATTCTGTCTGCTTATGACTGGGCAGACATCGAGGGCGAGGCGAGAACTGCCGGGGTAAGTGCATTCTGCCAGAAGCCCATGTTTTTGTCGGATCTTCGGAACTCCCTTTTGGATGCCATCGGCAAACAGAAGGTACAGGAGGAAATCATTCTGCCAACCATTGAGAAAAACGAAGGTTTTGCAGGAAAACACCTGCTTGTGGTAGAGGATAACGAACTGAACAGGGAGATCACTACGGAAATTCTAAAGACCATAGGTTTTGAGTTTGATATAGCAGTAAACGGACAAGAGGCGCTTCAGAAGGTGGCTGAATCATCAACGGGAGACTATGATCTCATTCTTATGGATATTCAGATGCCTGTCATGGATGGCTATGAGGCTGCCAGACAGATTCGTCTGCTGGAGGATCCGGCGCTTTCAGGGATTCCCATCATTGCCATGACGGCGAATGCTTTCGATGAAGACCGCAAAACAGCAGAGAAAAGCGGTATGAATGACTTCCTCTCAAAGCCGATTAACCTTGAAGAAATCGTCAGAGTGCTTAAGGAAGTGTTTGCACAAAAGTAATTTTATACTATAGATCAAGGAGATGATTATGATGACTTTAGAAGAATGTTACAGCAAATTTGGAGGAGATTATCAGGATGTGACGGCAAGGCTGTTAAATGAGAGCATGGTTTCCCGGCTTGTAGTGAAATTTCTGGATGATCCCAGCTATCAGAATCTTAGTGCTGCCCTGGAGGAAGAAAACTACGGGGATGCCTTCCGGGCGGTACATACCTTAAAGGGTCTGAGTTTGAATTTCAGTTTTGGAAATTTAAGCAACTCTTCCAGTGATCTGACGGAGCTGCTGAGACATTGGGAAACGGAGCCTGTAGATTCCGGGAAGTGTGAGGAGTTTTTCACAAAGGTGAGGGAGGATTATCTGGCAGTCACAGAGGCTGTGAAAGAATTTGCAGGGAAGTAGTTTGCTTGTGAGATGAAATATATGCGGAACAATCTGCCGCCTTTTCACATAAAATAAAGGGAGTGAGAATTAGGCAGGACATAAAATGAGAGAATTATATCCGGGGGATCAGGGAATCTTTGTGCGCTATCTTCAGCTGGCACTGCGGCGTGCCGGACAGCAGGTGGCACTGGATGGGATCTTTGGCCCGAAGACCTGTGGGGCAGTGGAGCAGGTGACAGGCAGCAGTGGACATTGTGTGGTTGAAGATGCACAGTGGAATCTGCTGCTTCCGTATTTGAAGGGATATGTGACACACACGGTGGCGGCCGGGGACAGTCTGTATCAAATTGCAAAGCTGCATGGGACAACAGTGGAGGCAGTCCGGGAAGCCAATCCGGGGGTAAGTACAGAAAATTTAACCATTGGAAGCGTCCTTGTTGTGCCCCTTCCTTTCCCGCTGGTGGCAACGGATGTTCCATATTCTTCCCAGCTGGTGGAGTGGATCGTGGAAGGGCTGCAGGCCCGTTATCCGTATCTGGAAACCGGAAGAATCGGGCAGAGTGTGATGGGAAGTCCCCTCTGGTACTTAAAACTGGGGAATGGTCCGACGGAGGTAACATATAATGCTTCCTTCCATGCAAACGAGAGTATTACAACGCCGGTGCTTCTGAAATTTGCAGAGGAACTGCTGGAGGCCTATGCAAAGGAAAGTACTTACCGGGATGTCTATACGGAGCATCTTTTTGAGGAATTTTCCCTTTATCTGATTCCTCTGGTGAATCCGGACGGGGTAGATCTGGTAAATGGAGCGCTGGAAAGTGGTCGGTTTTACCGGCAGGCGGCAAGGATTGCACAGAATTACCCGCAGATTCCATTCCCGGATGGATGGAAAGCGAATATTCAGGGCGTGGATCTGAATCTCCAATTTCCGGCAGGGTGGGAGGAGGCAAAGCGCATCAAGTTTGCCCAGGGCTATGTCACACCGGCACCCCGGGACTATGTGGGAGTAATACCTTTATGTACGCCGGAGAGCATTGCTATGTATCAGTTTACCAGAAGCCGGGATTTTGCATTGATTCTTGCCTATCACACCCAGGGAGAGGTGATTTACTGGAAATTTTTGGATTATAATCCCGCCGGTTCCCATGAGATTGCCCTGTATTTTTCCAATGTCAGCGGCTACCGGGTAGAGGAGACTCCCACAGCCAGCGGATATGCAGGCTACAAGGACTGGTTCATCCAGGAGTATGACCGTCCGGGGTATACCATAGAGGCCGGTCTTGGGGAAAATCCGCTGGCCATGGGTCAGTTTGACAGGATTTACGCGGACAATGTGGGGATCCTCCTTGGTGGGATGACACAGCTGGAGTAAAACCGGAAATTTTCAGTAATTTCCAGTATTGAAAAGAAAAGCCTGATACAGTATACTAATCTGTGACGAACATATGTTTAACTGACCGTAACATATAGGTAAAAAGAAAAACTAAGAAATTTGAAACAGGGACAGATAAGGGAAAGTACGAAAAAATGCAGATATGTTTAGAAATAGACATGACAAAAAAACAGACAATTCTTGAGGCACTGCGGGCCTGTGGCATCACAAGTGTGCCGACACCCTGCGGAGGCCGGGGGCGGTGCGGGAAATGCAGTGTCCATGTAGAAGGGCAGGAAAGGGATGTGCTGGCCTGCACCACTGAGGCGAAGGAGGGCATGGTGATTACCCTTCCGGATGAAGAAGGAACCCAGCAGATTGCCGAGGACAGCAACTGCGTACATTATGCCTCTGATGGCACACAGACTCTGGCAGCGGCCTGTGACATTGGAACCACAACGGTTGTCTGTCATCTGGTGGATGGGAAAACCGGGAGGATTCTGGCTACAGCCAGCGAGGCAAATGCGCAGAAAAGTTATGGAGCGGATGTGATTTCCAGAATTCAGGCGGCACAAGAGGGAAGTCTGGAAGAATTGCGGAAACTGATCACAGAACAGTTGTCGGGAATGCTGCATAAGCTTCTGCAGGAAGCAGGAGCCGGTGAAATCCACCGGCTGGCAGTTGCAGGCAATGCGGTCATGTGTCATCTTTTGGCTGGGATATCTCCGGAAAACATTGGAAAACCTCCTTTTCTGCCGAAGGAATATTTTGGTAAAATCTTTCCGGGAAATGCGATTGGCATCAAAGAATGCCGGGAAATCTACGTGGCTCCATCTGTGGCGGGCTATGTGGGAGGAGATATTACAGCGGATCTGCTGGCGGTAACGCCTGGGCACGAAGAGGAGGAAACCTTGCTTTTGGATATTGGAACCAATGGAGAGATGGCTCTTGGGAAAAAGGGGGATTACGTCTGTCTTGCCGCTGCGGCGGGGCCGGCCTTCGAGGGTGCCCAGATCGTGATGGGCATGCCCGCAAAGGAGGGGGCCATTTCCCATGTGTATCTGGATCAGAGAAGGATCCGTGTGCAGGTGATTGGTGAAGGAAAAGCAACCGGTATCTGTGGCTCCGGACTTTTGGATGCACTTTCTGTTTTTTTGCAGCTGGGGTTGATAGAAAAGGATGGCCGGATCCGGGAGAAAAATGAGGTGTCTGTTGCCTGTCGGAAATATCTGGGGGATTACAGGAATGAGGCCTGTATTTATCTGACAGAGGAGGTCTGCGTGACCCAGGAGGACATTCGCAATCTGCAGCTTGCCAAGGCAGCCATCGCGGCGGGAATCGAGATTCTGTTCCGGGAAAGAAAAATTACCTGGCAGCAGGTAGACCGGCTGGTGCTGGCAGGGGGCTTCGGCAGTTATCTGAAACCGGAGAGCGCTGCCGCTATCGGGCTGATCCCCGGGGAACTTCTTCCCGTAACAGTATCTGTGGGCAATGCTGCCGGAGCCGGGGCTGTCTCTGCCGCAGTGTCCCACGAAGCAAGGCAGCACCTTGCAGAAATTCAAAAGGGGATGCGTTATCTGGAGTTATCCTCGCATCCCGATTTTCAAGAATTATATGTTTATCATATAAATTTTTAAAACATCAGTTTCTTGCGGTTTTTTAATAACCGGCCACCATTTACGATCAGAAGAATGCCGGATACAAGGCCCCCGATGAGAACACAGATTCCAATAGCAAGAGTTCCGGCGCCGGTGCGTCCCATGGTTTTGTAGACTTTTTCGCTCATGATAAACCTCCAAAAGAAAAATATATGTATAGTATAACATAAGTCTGCTTGCTATTCTACGATTTTTGTTATAAAATTGGCATTAGAGTATTTATATGAGGAGGTCATATGACTGATTACATTTTAAGCTGCTGCTCCACAGCAGATTTATCGAAGGAACTTTTCCAGAAGCGGGAAATTCATTATATTTGTTTTCATTATGAACTTGATGGAAAGCAGTACCCGGATGATCTCGGAGAAACGATGCCCTTTGACCGGTTTTATCAGGCAATGGCAGAGGGGGCGGACACCAAGACCTCTCAGGTCAATGTGGATGAGTTCTGCAATTATTTTGAAGCTTTTCTGAAAGAGGGAAAGGACATTCTTCATCTGACACTTTCTTCGGGAATCTCCGGGGTGTATAACAGTGCATGTGTCGCACGGGAGATGATGCAGGAGAAATATCCGGACCGTAAGATCTATGTACTGGATTCTCTTTCCGCCTCCTCCGGCTTTGGACTTTTTATGGATAAGCTTGCGGATATGAGAGATGAGGGAAAGTCCATAGATGAGCTGTATCAGTGGGCCAAAGAACACAGAGAAAATCTGCAGCACTGGTTCTTTACCAGCGATCTTACGTATCTGATCCGCGGTGGCCGGGTATCCAAGGCGGCCGGACTGATCGGCGGTATGATGAATATCTGTCCGCTGATGACGGTGGATCCGGAGGGGAAACTTGTGGCAAGACAGAAAGTGCGCACGAAGAAGAAGGTGATCCAGGCCATCGCAGATAAGATGGCAGAAATGGCAGAGGACGGCACGGATTATTCCGGCAAATGCTTCATCAGCAACTCCGCCTGCGAGGAGGATGCGAAGGCGGTTGCGGCTCTGATCGAGGAGCGTTTTCCGAAGTTATCGGGTAAGGTGGAAATCTTTACCATCGGAACCACCATCGGCAGTCATACAGGCCCTGGAACGGTAGCACTGTTTTTCTGGGGAAAAGAAAGGGTTTAATTTATGATAGAATTAGTAGAAATCCTAAAGGCGGTATTGTTTGGAATCGTGGAGGGAATTACCGAGTGGCTTCCCATCAGCAGTACCGGCCATATGATTCTTTTGAATGAAATCGTGCCACTGCAGGAGGGGGACGACTTCTACAGCATGTTTGAGGTGGTCATCCAGCTGGGAGCAATTCTGGCGGTGGTGGTTTTATTCTGGAACCAGATCTGGCCCTTCGGAAAGAAAAACAATCAGGCTCCCCTCTCGGATCATGGAGCAGGTGCCTGGATTAAGAAGGATATTTTTAACCTGTGGTTCCACATTCTGGTGTCTACAGTTCCGGCTGCTGTGATCGGAATCCTGTTTAACGATTTGTTTGAGAAATATTTTTATAATTATCAGACGGTGGCAGTGATGCTGATTCTCTTTGGAATTGCCTTTGTTCTGATTGAAAATCATTATAAAGGGAAAAATGCAAAAATCAGTACACTGACAGATATTGGATACAATACGGCATTTTTAATCGGCATTTTTCAGCTGATTGCTGCAATTTTTCCGGGAACTTCCCGGTCCGGAGCGACTATTGTAGGAGCACTTCTCATTGGCGTTTCCCGCACGGTTGCTGCAGAGTATACCTTTTTTCTGGCGATTCCGGTCATGTTTGGTGCCAGTCTGCTGAAGCTGGTGAAGTTTGGATTTTCCTTTACCACCAGCCAGCTGATCATACTGATCGTTGGTATGGTAGTGGCTTTTGTAATCTCACTTCTGGTGATCCGGTTTTTGATGGGATATATCAAGAAGCATGATTTCAAGGTATTCGGATGGTACCGTATTGCCCTTGGAGCACTGGTGCTGATCTGCGGTCTGGCAGGATTTGTTCATGCTTAAGGTATATGTGACGGACTGCGGATTTTTGAAGGAGCGGCCCCGGTGGGAGCAGAAGCTTGGGCTGGTTTCGGAGGCAAGAAGAAAGAAAATTCTCTCCTTTCATTCCCCGGATGACAGGCGGCGCTCACTGGCAGCGTCGCTTTTGCTTCGGATTGCCCTTGGGGAGGAGCATGTTTCCTATGACAACGTTCACTTTTCCCAGGGCAAACATGGAAAGCCTCTTCTGGAGGGCTGCAATTTTTATTTTAATGTGAGCCACGCAGGGGAATGTGTCCTGTGCGCCTTGTCGGATCAGCAGGTGGGGGCAGATGTGGAAAACCTGCACCGGTTTGACGGAAAGAAAAGGGGAATCAGGCACATAGCGGGAAAATGCTTAAATCCACAGGAACAAGAGCTTTTGGAGCAGGCAGACCAATATGAAGAGACACTGATTGGCATCTGGACGAAAAAGGAGAGCTTTGTCAAAATGACCGGGGAAGGGCTGTCTCGGGCACTCACCACAGTAGATACCTTGGGAGAAAACTGCTATGAGCAGCGGATCCTTCCGGGAGATTACTGTGCTGCGGTTTGTACAGGGGAATTCTGTGGTCCCGGAATCTGGCAGGAAGTAAGATGGAATGTACACAGTCAGGAGGGTTATGAGCTATGCATGATGAATTGACGAAGAAAGATATCGAGAAAATGGAGGCTGAGATCGAACACCGCAAGCTGGTGGTGCGAAAGGAAGCCCTTGAGGATGTGAAGGAGGCCAGGGCTCAGGGAGACTTAAGCGAGAACTTTGAGTACAAGGCAGCTAAGAAATTTAAGAATGAAAATGAAAGCAGAATCCGTTATCTGGAGAAGATGATCAAGACGGCGGTGGTCATTTCCGAGGATTCCCCGGAGGATGAGGTGGGAATGAACAACACGGTGGATGTGTATTTTGAGGAGGATGACATGGTGGAAACCTACAAGCTGGTGACCACGGTGCGAAGCAATTCCCTAAAGAATCTCATCAGCCGCGAGTCACCGCTGGGAGCTGCAATCTTTGGGCATAAGGTGGGAGACCGCTGTGAAGTAAAGGTCAATGACAGCTATTCCTATTTCGTACAGATCAGAAAAATCGAAAACACCGTGGATGACGGAACGGATGAACTGCGCAAGTTTTAAAGATAAATAAATGCATAAAGGATAAGGGACATTATGAAAGTATCAGAAATTTTGAAAGAAAACCAGGTAACCATTTCCTGCGAGCTTTTTCCTCCAAAGAAGGGCTCACAGTTAGAAAATTATAAGGCCATTGTTGCACAGACGGCACAGCTGAAACCATCCTACATCAGCTGTACCTATGGTGCTACCGGCGGCACCAGTGATTATACCGTTGAGATCGCAGACGCCATCAACGCCTGCGGAATTCCGGCCATCGCCCATCTGACCTGTGCTTCTTCCACCAAGGAGAAGGTGCAAGGGGTCATCGGGGAATTGAAAGAGCGCGGAATCGAAAATATTCTGGCACTCCGGGGGGATATTCCGGAAAATGCGGATTTTCCGCTGCCAAACCAGTATCATCATGCCATTGAACTGATCCGGGAAATCAAAGAAGAGGGAGATTTCTGTATCGGCGGAGCCTGCTATCCGGAGGGACACCCGGAGGCGGCCACCATGGATGAGGATCTGGATTATCTGAAGGAAAAAGTGGATGCAGGGTGCGAGTATCTGACGACCCAGATGTTTTTTGACAACAATGTGTATTACCGCTTTTTGTATAAGGCGTTGGCAAAGGGAATCCAGGTGCCGGTAACAGCAGGAATTATGCCGGTAACTAATGCTGCACAGGTGAAGCGGACGATTTCTCTGACGGGAAATCTTGTTCCTGCGAAATTTTTGAGCATTGTGGACCGCTTTGGGGATAACCCGGCGGCTATGCGCCAGGCAGGAATTGCCTACGCCACAGAGCAGATCATTGACCTGATTGCCAACGGGGTCAACCATATTCACATTTATTCCATGAACAAGCCGGATGTGGCAGCTGCCATTATGGATAATCTCTCTGAGATTTATGTCAGAGAGTAATTTTGCTTTGGCTTATGGGAAGGAAGAATGGGGGCTGTGATGAAAAAGGAAACAGGACTGATGCGCAAGCTCACAGAGCTTACGAAGGAGACAAAGGCGGGAAAGCTGCACTGGGATATTCAGTACCAGACCACGGAATACAATGATCCGGCGGGAAAGCCTGTGGAGGAAGAAAATGGTGAAAAATGGATCGTGGATGAGTGCTTTGTGGGATTCCACTGCATGCATCAGGGCAGGGAATTTCTTATGATTACCTATGAGCAGTTTTATACCTGCGGGGATAAGAAAAAGTCCTGCAATCTGGTTTTCCTGCCGCCGGATGGCATACGCTTCTTTGATGTGGATGTGCTGGCGCCTTATGCGGTTGCCGCCGATCAGATGCTGGTCTATGAGGCGCATATGCTGTGGCTTACCATTCTGGAGGCTTATAAGAAGGATCAGTCGCTGGTGAAGCTGGAGGTTTCCCCCAGAGAGCTTGTTCTTCAAAACAGGGGATTTTAGAGAGGTGACAAAAATCATGCAAAAAAAATATGCTGTAGTGACAGGAGCCAGCTCGGGAATCGGAAGGGCTTTTGCCAGACAGCTGGCAGGGGAAGGATATACACTGCTTTTGGTGGCGAGGCGGAGAGAACGCCTTACCACGCTCGCACAGTACCTAAAGGAGCAGGGATGCGACAGCGAAGTATTTCCTGCGGATCTGTCCCAGACGTCGGAGTGTTACAGACTGGTAGATGCCCTGGCAGATAAGTGGATCGGCGTTTTTATCAATAATGCAGGCTTTGGCGACTGTGGCTGTTTTCTGGACACCGATGAAGAGAAAGAACTTGAAATGATCGACGTCAACGTGAAAGCCATGCATTTGCTGACGAAGCTGGTACTCCGCAAGATGGAAGAGCAGAAGAAGGGAGCTCTTTTAAATGTTGCTTCTTCAGCGGGACTGATTCCGGCGGGTCCGTATATGGCTGCTTACTACGCCTCAAAGGCCTATGTGGCAAGTTTAACTCAGGCATTGGCGCAGGAGTTGAAGGAAAAGGGAAGCAGCGTATATGTTGGTGCCCTCTGCCCGGGACCGGTGAACACGGAATTCAATGATGTGGCCAATGTGGAGTTTGCTCTTCCGGGAATTCCGGCAGAAAGCTGCGCAGCTTATGCTCTTAAGATGATGAAGAAGAGGAAAGTGGTCATTATTCCGACATTCCGTATGAAGGCTGCCATTTTCGCCGTGCGGCTGGTTCCCCGGTCTTTGTATGTTGGGATTACCGGTCATCAGCAGAGAAAGAAGCTGGGACATGGATTTCAAAATAAGGGTTGACAGAAAGTGACATTTGGCATATAATGTTATTAGTTAAATAAAACAAAATCATTGAGCGAAGGTAAGTACAGCAGAGGATGCTTTACAGAGAGCCGGCGGTGGTGGAAGCTGGTAAGATAGTCTGTCTGGAATGGATTCGTTAGATGCGAGGTGAATGCAGCGTCTGTTGCTAGTAGCTGAGCCGTTCCCCCACGTTACAGGGGTGAGGATATCGAAACAGATTCTGTTTCTGTATCATAGAGGTTGCGTAATTGGTGGCAGTTATTTCCGATTCGGAAGTAACTGCTTTTTTGTGGGGTATCGAAGATGTACTGTAGATGTACCGCAGATGGGACGATACATCGAAGATGTACCGCAGATGGGACGATACATCGAAGATGTACCGCAGATGTGGCGATACATCTTCGATGTACCGCAGGCAACGAAAGAAGGGTGGCACCACGATTACATCGTCCCTGATATGGCGTAAGCTGTATCAGGGACTTTTATTTTGCATAATATGAGCAGAACATGAGGAGGAGAACCATGAAGAGAAGACTGAGAGTGTATAAGAAAACCGTCAGTATCGTGAATGAGACGGCAACAGGTATGTATGAGAGCCTGACCGGAGATAAGAAGGGCTTCCTGCTGGAGAGTTACGATAAGAATTATGACCGATATACCTTTTTCGGTTGTGAGCCGGAGGAAATCATCACATCAAAAGGCAATTCGCTGGTGATCCAAAAGGCGGATGGCAGCGAAGAAATCCGTGAGGGCAATCCCCTGGAGCGCCTGAAGGAATATTACAGTGAATTTGACATTGTAAAGGACAATGAGGAGCTGTCCTTTTCCGGCGGATTGGTAGGAAACCTTGGTTATGACTTTGTAAGGTATGCAGAGGTGCTGCCGGACAATAATCCGGATGAGATCGGAATTGAGACCATCCAGATGATGCTGATGACAAAATTCATCATGGTGGATCATGTGGCAGAGACACTGACGGGGGTTGTGCTTGGAGAGGATTCCGAGGCAGGACGAAAAGCTGCTTTGGAGGAGGCGGAGGCCATGATTACGAAGGCCAGAGCCCATGCCGGTGAGCAAAAGCCCAAAACCTTTGTCCATGACGGCGTGATCGTGCATCAGTCAGATACTCTCGAACAGTACTGTGAGAAGGTCGACAAGATTAAGCATTATATTAAAGAGGGCCATATTTTCCAGACTGTGCTTTCCCAGAGATGGACCGTGCAGACAGGCCAGAGCGGTTTTGACCTCTACAAGGAACTCCGTGAGCTGAATCCTTCTCCGTATCTGTATTACTTTAATTTTGGAGATTTCGAGATTATCGGAAGTTCTCCGGAGATGATCGTAAAGCAGCAGGGCAAGCGGGTGTTTACCTGTCCTATCGCGGGAACCAGAAGAAGAGGCGTGGATGCAGAGGAGGATGCCCTTCTCAAGGATGAACTGCTTCAGGATGAAAAGGAGCGGGCAGAGCATGTGATGTTAGTGGATCTGGCAAGAAATGACATGGGACGCATCGCTGAGTTTGGCACTGTCAAGGTGACCCAGTTTATGGAGGTACAGAATTATTCCCATGTCATGCACATTGTCTCCCAGGTGGAGGGGCGCAAGAAGGGAGAGTTCCATCCCTTTGATCTGGTGTCCTCCTTCCTTCCGGCAGGAACCTTAAGCGGTGCCCCAAAGATCCGGGCCATGGAGATCATTGATGAATTAGAGACCGTGCGAAGAGGCATGTATGGTGGTGCTACCGGCTATGTGGATTTCTCCGGGGATATGGATTTCTGTATTACGATCCGTACCATGGTGAAGAAGGGGGACAAGGTATATCTGCAGGCCGGCGCCGGAATTGTAGCGGATTCCATACCGGAGAATGAATACCAGGAGTGCTGCAACAAGGTGATGGCCCTGGCCAAGACACTGATCGACGAATCCAATTTGTAATATCCAGTTCGAAATGGAGGAATAGTTATGATACTGTTAATTGACAATTACGACTCATTTACCTACAATCTTTATCAGTATATTGGGATTTTTAATTCTGATATTAAGGTTGTCCGCAACGATAAAATTACCATAGAAGAAATCAGACAGCTGGATCCGGAGCGTATCCTTCTCTCTCCCGGACCCAAGAGCCCGAAGGAGGCCGGTATCTGCATGGATGTGGTGAAGGAATTTACCGGCAAAAAGCCAATCCTTGGCATTTGTCTGGGACATCAGTGTATCGGCGAAGCCTTAGGTGGGACAGTATCCTACGCAAAGGCATTGTTCCACGGCAAGCAGTCTGTGATCACTCACGATGGAAGCAGCGTGTTTACCGGGATTGATTCTCCCATCAAGGTGGCAAGATATCATTCCCTGGCTTTGCAGGAAGAGGATCTTCCGGAAACCTTACGGATTCTTGCCAAAACGGATGACGGCGAGATTATGGCGGTGCGCCATAAGGAATATCCGGTGGTGGGGCTGCAGTTCCACCCGGAATCCATCTACACAGAGCACGGTAAGCGAATCGTTGAAAATTTTGTCAACGGAACCATGTGATAATGGAACATACAGCAACAGAGGTTCCATAAAGGAGAAGAAGATGATATTAGATGAAATCGTTGCAGATAAGAAAAAACGTCTGACAGAACAAAAGAATAGAATATCCCTGCAGGAAATGAGACGTCTGGCAGAAGAGACGCCTACCCGGGAAGAAAATTGCTTTTATCATAATTTAAAGAAGGATGGCATCTCCATCATCGGGGAATTCAAGAAGGCATCCCCCAGTCTCGGGAAAATCACCAGTAAAATCGACCTGTTAGAGCGGATCGATGAATATAACGCCTCGGTGGATGCCATTTCCTGCCTGACAGAAGAGGATCACTTTGACGGAAATGTGGATTATTTAAAGCAGATCCGTAAAGAGTCGGAGCTGCCCATTCTGCGCAAGGACTTTATGATTGATGAGTATCAGTTTTATGAGGCGAAGGCAATCGGGGCAGACGCGGTGCTTCTCATTGCAGCCATTCTGGATGATGTGCAGATGCATGATTTTTATCAGCTGGCCAGAGGCCTGCAATTGGATGTACTGGTGGAAGCCCATAACGAGGAAGAAATCGAGCGCTCCATGAAATTTGATCCCCGGATCATCGGTGTAAATAACCGGAATCTGAAGGATTTTACCATATCTCTGGAGAATACGAAGAGACTTCGCCCCTATGTGCCGAAGGACAAGGTGTTCGTAGCGGAGAGCGGCATCATGGGAGATGCGGATGTGAAATTTTTGAAGGAATGCGGCGTGGATGCTTTTCTCATAGGAAGAGCCTTCATGGAAGCAGAAAATCCAAAGGAGCTGGCAAAAAAGTGGAAAAATCTGTAAAATTAAAAATCTGCGGACTGACCCATCCTGAGGAAGCTGCATATTTAAACGAAGCGGGTGCTGATTATGGCGGTTTTGTTTTCTATGAGCCAAGTAAGCGCAATGTATCCATTCTCCAGGCTCTTTCTGTGAAAGTGCAGTTAAATCCGGACATCCAAACCGTTGCGGTTACGGTTTCCCCGGGTGCAGGGCTGGTGCGTGACCTGCAGGCGGCAGGATTCGATATCCTGCAGGTTCATAAGGAACTGTCTGCAAAGGTTCTCGAAGTGGTTGAAATCCCGGTCTGGTATGCAGTGAATTTGACCGATCCAGCCAAGCTGCAGGATAAAATAAGCTTTTTGTCCGGACTGCCTGATGAACTTTCCCGGAAAATCACAGGAATTCTGGTGGATGCCGGAAGCTTTGGCAGCGGCAAGACCTTTGACTGGGGGCAGGCCACCGCGGATATTCGGAATCAGGCGTTTATGAAAGACAGAAGCTTTATCCTTGCCGGTGGGCTTACCCCGGCGAACGTGAGGGAAGGAATAGAACTTTTTCATCCGGATGTGGTGGATGTAAGCTCCGGTGTGGAAGGAATCAATGGAAAAGATAAAAATCTGGTAACAGAATTTACGGAAAGGGTGAAAAAAGATGAATAAAAAAGCATATTACGGAGAATTTGGCGGGCAGTATGTGGCGGAGTCACTGATGAATACCTTGGAAGAACTGGATGCTGCCTTTGAGGAGGCTGTTCATGATCCAAAGTTTATGGAACAGTACCACTATTATCTGAAGCAGTACGTGGGCCGTGAGACTCCCCTTTATTTTGCGGAGCGTCTGTCTGAGAAGTACGGCACAAAGATTTATTTGAAGAGAGAGGACTTAAACCATACCGGCGCCCATAAAATTAATAACGTCATTGGACAGATCCTTCTGGCAAAGCGTATGGGAAAAACCAAGGTCATTGCGGAGACCGGAGCCGGACAGCACGGTGTGGCTACAGCTACCGGTGCGGCACTGTTTAATATGGAGTGTACCGTGTATATGGGCAAAGAGGATATGGAGCGCCAGAAGCTGAATGTGATGCGTATGGAGATGCTGGGAGCGAAGGTTGTTTCTGTGGAATCCGGAAGCAATACCTTAAAGGATGCCACCAATGAGGCCATCCGAACCTGGGCAAAGACGGCGGAGGATACCTTCTATGTGATTGGTTCTGCTGTAGGCCCCTATCCTTATCCCAAGATGGTAAAAGAATTCCAGAGCGTCATCAGCAAAGAGGCAAAGCGCCAGCATATGGAAGTGGAGGGTAGAAATCCGGATGTGGTTATGGCCTGTGTGGGCGGTGGTTCCAACTCCATCGGTATGTTTGCGGATTTCATCGATGAGAAGGATGTGGAACTGATTGGTGTGGAGGCTGCAGGTCTCGGCATCGAAACCGGAAAGCACGCTTCCGCCATGGCGCTTGGGGAGCCGGGGGTACTGCACGGCATGAAATCCTATCTGCTGCAGGATACAGACGGAAATATCCAGCTAGCCCACTCCATTTCCGCCGGTCTGGATTATCCCGGGGTGGGACCGGAGCATGCGTATCTTCGGGACACCGGAAGAGCAAAATATGTGGCAATTACCGATACCGAAGCCATGGATGCCCTGATGGAGCTGTGCAAGCTGGAGGGAATCATCCCGGCCATCGAGAGCGCCCATGCTGTGGCTTATGCCTTTAAGAAGGCAAAGGAAATGACAAAGGATCAGAGCATGATCATCTGTCTGTCAGGCCGCGGCGATAAGGATGTCAACACCATTTCCGACTATCTGGCCGGCAAGGGATATTTGAACTAGGAGGAGAAAGCGATGAATCGTATTGAGAAGGCTCTTGCAGTATTGCAGGAGAAAAAGGAAAAAGCGTTTATTACTTACATTACGGCAGGCTTGCCGGATTATGAAAAGACGAAGGATTTAATCTGTGCCCAGGAGAAGGCGGGAACAGATATTATCGAGCTGGGAATTCCTTTCTCGGATCCGGTGGCAGACGGACCGGTCATTCAGGCAGCTTCCTATGAAGCTATCCAAAAGGGCGCAAGTCTGGAGAAAACCTTTGCCTGTATGAAAGAACTGAGGGCTGCGGGAGTGGAGCTTCCCATCATTTTTATGATGTATTATAACACAGTGCTTCATTATGGCATTGAAAAATTCGTCTCCATGTGTCATACTTGTGGAGTAGACGGTCTTATTATTCCGGATCTGCCTTTCGAAGAACAGGAGGAACTTTCCAAAGCCTTAGAGGGCAGCGATGACACCATTCTGATCCAACTGGTATCTCCGGTATCGGAAGAGCGGGTGCCGAAGATCTTAGAGAATGCAAGAGGCTTTGTCTACTGTGTATCCTCCATGGGTGTTACCGGCCAGGAAGGAAGCTTCCACCGGGAAGTTATTCGTTACCTTAGCAATGTAAAAGAAGTTTCCAAAATACCGGTTATGATGGGCTTTGGCATTCGTACGGCAGAGGATGTGCGTCCGATGAAAGATATCATCGATGGCGCAATCGTAGGTTCCCATTTCATCAATCTGATGCGGGAGACCGATTTTTCTGCCGGGGCAGCTTCGGATTACTGCAGTACCTTTAAGAAGGAACTGAACCAGCTGTAAGGGAAAGAAGATAAGAATCAAAGGAGGATACAATATTATGCAGGATATTTTAAACAAACTGGTGGCAGGCAATGATCTGACAAAAGAGGAGGCAATGAAGGCACAGGAACTGATCTTAACCGGTCAGGCGACTGTTGCCCAGATTGCATGCTTTCTAACGGCACTGCGTATGAAGGGGGAGACCCTCGACGAGATTACCGGACTGGCAGCGGTGCTGAGAGAAAAAGCAAACACGATCTCTCCGAAGGTAGACAACTACATAGATTTTGTGGGAACCGGCGGAGACCGAACCAACACCTTCAATATTTCTACAACTTCTGCCTTTGTGGTGGCTGCTGCAGGCCTTCCGGTGGCAAAGCACGGCAACCGTTCCATTTCATCCAAGAGTGGTGCAGGGGATGTGCTGGAGGCGCTGGGGGTAAACATTTCCGCAGATCCCCAGGTGGTTGAGAAATGTGTAGAGACGGTGGGCATCGGTTTTATGTTTGCGCCTCACTTTAATCCGTCCATGAAATATGTGGGACCGGTCCGCAAGGAACTTGGCATCCGAACGGTCTTTAATATTTTAGGACCTCTGTCCAATCCGTCCCGTGCAAAGAAGATGATGATCGGTGTGTATTCTCCGAAGCTTACCGGGGTCATCGCAGGGGCACTGAAGAATCTTGGTGTGGAGAGAGGTTTCGTAGTCAGCGGGGATAACAACATGGATGAAATGTCCCTTACCGGTGAGACTACGGTATCGGAGATTAAGGATGGACAGGTCACAACTTATCAGGTGACACCGGAGCAGTATGGATTTAAGCGCTGTGATATCACTGATCTGCGGGGGGGCGATGGCGCTGTCAATGCGGAAATCGCAAAGGCAATTCTGTCTGGTGAGGAGCAGGGACCAAAGAGAGACTGTGTTCTGTTGAATGCAGGTGCAGCACTTTATATCGGTGGAATGGCAGACAGCGTGGAGGCTGGAATCCGGCTGGCAGCTAAGACCATTGACTCCGGCAAAGCTCTGGATACATTGCATGCCATGGTGGAGGCAACAAAAGAACATTAAAATTAAAATGGAGGATATTTCAATGCAGTCTTTTGCGCTTGGTTTTTTGTATGAGAAGTCACACACCCTTTTTCGGCTGTGGGCACCTTCGGCAGAGGAGGTTTACCTGCGGCTCTATGAACAGGGAGATGGAGATTGTTTGCGGGTGGAGCTTTCCATGGAAAAATCTGAGGATGGGATCTGGTCTTGTGATGTAACGGGAGATCAGAACCACAGCTATTATACCTATCGGGTTGTGCGGGACGGAAAGTCCGTGGAATCCCAGGATCCTTACGGGGTGGCGGCCGGCGTCAATGGTCTTCGCAGCATGGTTGTGGATCTGAAAGAAACAGATCCCGAGGGTTTTGAGCAGGATCATGGTCCGGTACTTAAGAACCGGACAGACGCTATTGTCTGTGAGATCTCCGTGAAGGATATGACAGCAGATGAAGGTGCCGGCATAGAACATCCGGGGAAATTCTTAGGACTGGCAGAAAAGGGAACCCACAGAGCAGACGGCTCTCCCACGGGCCTTGCCTATCTGCAGGAATTGGGCGTTACCCATGTGCAGCTGATGCCGATCTTTGATTTTGCCAGCGTGGATGAAACAAAGGGGGATGACCAGTACAACTGGGGCTACGATCCCTTGAACTATAATGTACCGGAGGGCTCTTTTTCCACGGATCCTTTCCACGGAGAAGTGCGCATCCGGGAACTGAAGGAAATGATCATGGCTTTCCACCAGGCGGGAATCGGCGTAATCATGGATGTGGTCTACAACCATGTTTACAGCGCAGAGGACAGCTGCTTTGAAAAGACGGAGCCGGGATATTATTTCCGGAAAAAGGGAGAGGAATACTCCAATGGATCAGGCTGCGGAAACGAGGTCGCTTCGGAGCTGCCTATGGTAAGAAAATATATTGTGGATTCCTTCTGCTATTGGGCGAAAGAATATCATATGGATGGTTTCCGTATGGATCTGATGGGTGTGCTGGATGTGGATACCTTAAATGAGGTTTCCGCAAAACTGAGAGAGATCAATCCTGATATTATTTTATATGGTGAGGGCTGGACCGGAGGCGAGAGCGTATATCCTTCCTATCGGCGGGGCATGAAGACAAATGTGCGTATGCTGGAGGGGATTGGCATGTTTTCCGATGATATCCGTGATACCATCCGTGGAGATGTGTTCATCAGCAAAGAACGCGGTTTTGCAGCGGGACGTCCGGGGTTGGAAAATGCGGTCCGCTACAGTGCGGCAGGGGCCGTCTGGCATCCACAGGTGGATTACAGCTCCTACTATTATACACAGGGAGGACCATGGGCGGAGGAGCCGGAGGATGTGGTGAATTATGTCTCCTGCCATGATAACCTTACTCTTTGGGATAAGCTGGGGGTTGCCTCTCCGGAGAAAAGTGATAAAGAGCTCTATGACATGAACCGTCTGGCAGCGGCCATGGTATTTACCGCTCAGGGAATGCCATTTTTCCTGAGTGGGGAGGAGTGTGCCAGAACAAAGCCGGTGGAGGGCAGTGATGAGGTTTCGGAAAACAGCTATAATCTGCCTTTGTATACCAATGCCTTCCGTTATGAACGGGATGACAAAAAGGAAGAACTTTTGAAGTATTACAAGGGATTGATTGCTTTCCGAAAGGCTCACAAAGGTCTTCGGCTGAATACGGCAAAGGATATCCGTAACAAAATTCGTTTTTTGAATGATCTTCCGGAAAAGGTAGTGGCTTTTACCATCGAGGATGAAACGGAGCGATTGTTTGTTGCCTATAATGCATCGGATTCTGCCGTGACACTGGAATTTGAGGAAGGGGAGAACTGGCAGGTATTTGTAGACAAAGACCATGCCGGAGTGACTCCCCTTAGAGATGTGAAAGATACGGTAGTTGTGGAAGGCGCCAGCTGCCTTGCTGCTACTGGGTCGGTTTGTTAATGTAGTTGGTTTTGTATTTACTGTAAACGATTTTCTGGCTTTTGTATAATCCGAAATAGCCGGAGAGCATATAGCTGAAGGCGGTTGCCAGAAGAAAATATGGCATGCCGTCATAGCCAAACAACTCAAAGCTGATGAGCAGAGAGGTAATAGGACAGTTGGTGACACCGCAGAATACGCTGGTCATTCCAACGGCAGCACAGAGGGAGGGGGAGAAGCCCAGGATTTTTCCGAAGAGACAGCCAAAGGCTGCTCCGGTGAAAAAGCTTGGTACGATCTCGCCTCCCTTAAATCCTGCCCCGAGAGTCAGTGCTGTGAAGATCATCTTGAGCAGAAAAGCCTCCGGGCGCACCTGGCCTTTCATACAGCCTTCGATGATTGCAACTCCGGTACCGTTATAATCCCGGCTGCCTACCAGAAGGGTCAGTACCACCACGAGAGCACCACCGGTCAGAATCCGAAGGTATGGGTTTTTCAGGTACTTTTTATAAAGCTCCTCGCTTTGGTGGAGCAGGATACAAAACAGTATACTGACCATAGCACAGAGAATGGCCAGAATTGAAATTTTAACTGCAGGGAAAATGCCAAATTCCGGCAGCGGGTCAATGGTAAAAATGCTGCTGGAGATTCCAAAACTTACAGCGATTCCGTGGGCAACCAGTGAACTGATGACGCAGGGAACCAGCGCGATATAATACATGATACCAACGCTGACCATCTCCATGGGAAGAATGGCAGCTGCCATAGGAGTGCCGAAGAGGGCGGAGAAGGCAGCGCTCATCCCGCACATGATCATTACGTGTTTGTCCTTTTCGTCAAAACGGAACAGCTTTCCAAGACCGCTTCCGATGCTGCCGCCCATCTGCAGGGCAGCTCCCTCACGTCCGGCTGAGCCCCCGAAGAGATGGGTGATCAGTGTGGAAATAAAAATCAGCGGAGCCATGCGCACCGGGATCTGCTCATCAGTCTGGATGGCGGAAATTACCAGATTCGTTCCGGTGTCCTTCTCGTTTTTCAACAGGTGATAGGCGGCTGCTGTGACCAGACCACCCAGAGGAAGCAGATACAAAAGCCACGGATACTGTCCCCTTAGGACGGTGACAAAGCTTAGTGCAAAGGAAAAGGCGGTACCGCAGAGCCCCACAATGCCCCCTACGATGATGGAAAAGATGACCCACTTGACGGAGACGATTCCCCGGCGGATATTGTGCCTGATTTTGTGTTTCATAACCTCATTCATAATAACAAAGCTCCTCATTTGTCAAAAATATAAGAATTATATAAAATAATTGATATTTTCATTATACTAGCATAAAAGTTCTTTTACAAGTGAAGAAGATGTGGTATGATAGTAATCAAGTATGAACAGTAGCGTGAACAGTGATGTTGCGTATTAATAGGAAAAAGGAGCTTACGTTTATGAGAACAAGTGGTGTGTTAATGCCAATTTCCTCTCTGCCATCGCCCTACGGAATTGGCACGATGGGAAAAGCAGCAAGAGAGTTTACTAATTTTCTGGCAGAAGGAGGACAAACTTATTGGCAGATTCTTCCAATTTGTCCTACCAGCTTTGGGGATTCTCCCTATCAGTCATTTTCCAGCTTTGCAGGCAATCCGTATTTTATCGATCTGGAGGAGCTTTGCGAGGAGGGACTTTTAACCAGAGAAGAGTGTGATGCCACAGATTTTGGAGACAATGATCAGTATGTGGATTACGGAATTATGTATTTCAGCAGATATGCCCTGCTACGCAAGGCCTATGGCCGGTTTAAGGAGCAGATGCCGGAGGATTTTTATGCATTCTGTGAAGAGAAGAAGGACTGGCTGGAGGATTATGCCCTGTTTATGGCTTTGAAGGATGCAAACAACGGCGTATCCTGGAGCCAGTGGCCGGCTGATCTGAGATTCCGCAGAGGCCGGGCAATCGATGACGCTGTCAATACATATGCACAGGACATCGAATTTTATAAGATGCTTCAGTATCTGTTTTTCAAGCAGTGGAAGGGATTAAAGAAATATGCCAACGAACGGGACATCAAGATCATTGGGGATGTGCCGATTTATGTGGCAGGAGACAGTGCAGATGTATGGGCTAATCCACAGCAGTTTTATCTGGATGAGAATTTAAATCCCATTGAGGTGGCCGGATGCCCGCCGGATGCTTTTTCTGAGGATGGCCAGCTGTGGGGCAATCCTTTGTTCCGCTGGGATGAGATGAAGAAGGACGGATACACCTGGTGGACCAGGCGGATCAAGGCTATGGCAGAGCTTTACGATATTGTTCGTATTGACCATTTCCGGGGATTTGATTCCTATTATGCAATTCCGGCAGCAGACAAGACTGCTAAGAACGGACAGTGGAAAGAGGGCCCGGGAATGGATCTGTTTGGTCAGCTTCGGGACAAGCTGGGAGAGCTTCCGATCATTGTGGAGGATCTTGGTTATCTGACACCATCTGTTTACCAGCTGTTGGAGGATTCCGGTTTCCCGGGTATGAAGGTTATTCAGTTTGCTTTTGACAACAGAGATGGCAGTGAGTACCTTCCTCATACTTATTCAAAGCACTGTGTGGCTTACACCGGAACCCATGACAATGATACGGTGATGGGATGGATTGAGACAGCGCCGGAAGAAACTGTGGCATTTGCGAAGGAGTACCTGAATCTTACGAAGGAGGAAGGCTACAACTGGGGCATGATGCGTGGAATCTGGTCTTCTGTAGCGGATATGGCAATTGTTCCGATGCAGGATCTGCTGGGACTTGGCTCAGAAGCCCGCATGAATACACCATCTACTCTGGGTGATAACTGGAAGTGGCGTATGAAGTCCGATGCTATTACCGAGGAACTTACCACAAGGTTATACAGCTATATGCAGATGTATGGCCGTATCAATCCTGCGCTGGTTGAGAAGCTTAAGAAAGAAGAAGAAAAAACAGAAGAATAAAAAACAGAAGAATAAACATAAAAGGCTCCCTTTTCCCATATATATATTTATATATGAGAAAGGGGACTTTTTTTATGATGGACAATAGCAAAAGCAGTGACTTTGATCTATATAATGACATCAATGGCCGAACCGGCGGCCAGATCTACATAGGGGTGGTGGGACCTGTCCGGACAGGCAAATCAACATTTATTAAACGGTTTATGGACTTATGTGTGCTGCCTTATATCAGGGACGAAAATGTAAAGCGGCGCACCGAGGATGAACTGCCTCAGTCAGCAGCCGGGAAGACCATTATGACCACGGAACCGAAATTTATCCCTCAGGAGGCAGCGGAGATTGTGCTTTCCGATGACAGCAGTATCCGGGTTCGTCTCATTGACTGTGTGGGATTTATGGTGGATGGAGCCAGCGGCCATATGGAGGGCAGCGGAGACCGGATGGTGAAGACCCCCTGGTTTGAGGAGGAAATTCCCTTTGTAGATGCTGCCCGTATTGGTACGGAAAAGGTAATCCGGGATCATGCCACCATCGGCATTGTGGTGACCACCGATGGAAGCATCGGTGATATTCCCCGGGAAAACTATATAACGGCCGAACAGAATACCATCAGTGAACTAGGGGAAATCGGAAAGCCCTATGTGATCGTTCTTAACTCCCTGCGGCCCTTCAGTGAGGAAACCAAGGCATTGAAGGAAAAGATGGAGGAGGATTATAAAACCACGGTCATTCCGGTGAACTGCCAGCAGATGCACCGAGAGGATATAGCTGCTGTGTTAAACGCGGTTTTGTTAGAGTTTCCGGTTACCCGCATGGATTTTGTGATTCCCAAGTGGACAGAAATGCTGCCTTGTGACCATCCGGTAAAGGCAGCCATGATCCAGATGGCTTCTGAGATGTTAAAGCAGGCAGATAAAATTCGTGATGTCAGTGCCTATCAGGGAAAAAAGAATCTGGCAGCTGAATGCAACGAGCGGTGCGGGGAACCCTTCTTTCAGGATATCATGATGCAGAATATCAGCCTCTCAGATGGCATTGTTACCGTCCGTATGGAAGTGGATGACAAATATTATTTTGCCTATATTAGCGAAATGACAGGGGTTACCATTGAGGGAGAATATCAGCTGATCTCGATGCTTCGCTCCCTGGCAGATATGAAAAAGAAATACGAGCTGGTGGGGGATGCTTTGGATTCAGTGGAACAGAAGGGCTACGGGGTTGTGATGCCGGGGCTTTCTGACATCCGCATGGAGGATCCGGTGCTGATCGAACATGGCGGAAAATACGGCGTAAAAATGCGGGCACTTTCCCCATCCATCCACATGATCAAGGCAGATATAGAGACGGAAATTGCCCCCATCGTGGGCAGTAAAGAGCAGGCCAATGACCTGATCACATACATAAAAGCCGGGCAGGAAAGCGGCGAGGGTATCTGGAATACCAATATTTTCGGCAAAACCGTCGGGGAACTGATGGAGGATGGAATCCGCAGTAAAATCACTCAGATGGACGATGAGTGCCAGTTGAAGCTGCAGGATACCATGCAGAAAATCGTCAATGACAGCAAGGGCGGGCTGGTGTGTTTTATAATATAACTAAAACTTCCCGCTGGGAAATCCATGCGGGAAGTTTTAGTAATTTGCTTATTACTCCAGTTTGGGCGGCAGATGCCTAAAAAGTTACCTGCCGCCCAATTCACATGGAGGAACACAAATTTCCTGCAGTATAAAGGACGGCATAAATGGAATTGCAAATGGTTGTGCCGTAATCAGTTACGTGATACAATTATG
This sequence comes from uncultured Lachnospiraceae bacterium, assembly GCA_900316805.1. Taxonomy (GTDB): domain Bacteria; phylum Bacillota; class Clostridia; order Lachnospirales; family Lachnospiraceae; genus Roseburia. Next base: position 4,701 of record ONEJ01000038.1, on the reverse strand, counting down.
TAAACCATTGAAATAAACCACGGTAACGGCAGACATTGAGGTAAGGAGGCACATGTATGGAAGATGTATATGAGAAACTTTTAAGATGTGTAGACAGTGTTCGAAAAAAAGTGGATTTTGTGCCACAGGTGGCTCTGGTGCTGGGATCCGGTCTCGGGGATTTCGCCGATGGAATCCGGGTTGAGGCGGAAATAAACTACCATGACATTGAGGGCTTTCCTGTGTCCACAGTGCCCGGTCATGCGGGAAAATTCATATTTGGCTATGTGGGGGATGTTCCGGTGGTGTGTATGAAGGGCAGAGTGCATTACTACGAAGGCTATGCCATGTCAGATGTGGTGCTTCCCATACGACTGATGAAGATGCTTGGAGCTCAGGTACTTTTTCTCACCAATGCGGCAGGGGGTATCCAGCTGGGGATGAAGGCCGGGGATCTGATGCTGATCACCGGGCAGATTGCAAGCTTTGTGCCATCACCGCTGATCGGTCCTAATATCGATGAGTTAGGGGTGCGTTTTCCGGATATGAGTGAAATCTATAACCGGGATCTGATTCTGACGGCAAGAAAGTGTGCCGCAGAGCTTGGGATTGATTTGAAGGAGGGCACTTATCTGCAGTTTACGGGACCGGCCTACGAATCTCCCCAGGAAGTTGCCATGGCACGCATTTTGGGTGCAGATGCGGTGGGAATGAGTACTGCCTGTGAGGCGGTGGCTGCAAACCACATGGGAATGCGGATCGTTGGAATCTCCTGTATTTCCAATCTGGCCTGCGGGATTTCCCCTGCGCCTTTGTCCCACAGTGAGGTACAGCAGGCGGCCGATGGAGTGGCTCCGCGTTTTCAGGCATTGGTAACACAGATGATAAAGGAGATTGAAAAGACATGCAGGTAATATTTATTCACCACAGCTGTTTTCTGGTGGAAGTGGATGATAAGGTACTGATTTTTGACTACTTTGGCGGAGATAGGGTAAATGGGTATACCTTTACCGGTAAGATCCCTGCCTACGCGCGGGATACGAAGATTTACATGTTTGCCAGCCACAGCCACCGGGATCATTTTGATATGGACATCTTAAGATGGCGGGAGCAGTATCCTAATATCCGCTACATTCTTTCCAAGGATATCCGCATCAGCCCGCATTTCCTGGAAAAACATGGAATTGATCCGGGCGTTCGGTCTTCTGTACAATTTGTGTCCGCTGGGAACACTTATCATGTGGATGATTTGGAAATCACCACCTTGAATTCTACGGATGTGGGAGTTGCATTTTATGTGACGGTAAATGGGGTGAGTCTGTTTCACGCGGGAGATTTGAATGACTGGAAAATGGATGGGGCGGGAGATCTCATCAACGGCAGACAGCAGCGCCAGTATCAGCACGAGATTCAGAAGCTTTCGGACAAGCCCATCAATCTGGCCTTCATCCCCATGGATCCCCGCCTTGGCCAGTATCAGACCCTGGGGATTGATTACCTTGTCAGAAACACGGACGCGGAATTCATTTTCCCAATGCATATGTGGCAGGATTATTCTGCCATTGCAGCCTACAAGAAGCGCATTTCCAATTCTGGTATGGCAGAGCGGATCATTGAGATTGAGAGGGAGAACCAGGTGTTCCCTTTCGGAGAGAAAACAAGAACTTTCCTGTGAGATATTGAATTCACGGACAAGATTGTATATAATATATTAGTTGTATCAGTGGATTTTAGCATTGGATACACTGGGAGGATAAGGTATGAGTTTTTTGTTATGTATTGCACAGTATCTGGTGGAAATGGTAATTTTACTTGCCATCGGCCTTCTGGGGGCGTTTATCGGAATTAAGCTTCGCAAACACAAGGATGCGAAGAAGGCTGCCGAAGCCACGGTGATGGCAGATGAAAAAAATGAATAGTGCAGAGCACAAAAGAATAATATTTGGAGGAAATTAGTAATGAAAAAGAGTTATGGCGTCAATGAGCTGCGCCGGATGTATCTGGAATTCTTTGAGAGCAAGGATCATCTTGCCATGAAGAGTTTTTCTCTGGTTCCCCACAATGACAACAGCTTACTTTTGATCAATGCGGGCATGGCTCCCCTGAAGCCTTATTTTACAGGGCAGGAGATTCCACCGAGACGGCGTGTCACTACATGTCAGAAGTGCGTGCGTACCGGTGATATTGAGAATGTGGGCAAGACCGCCCGTCACCTGACATTTTTTGAGATGTTGGGAAACTTCTCTTTCGGTGATTATTTTAAGCATGAGGCTATTGCCTGGTCATGGGAATTTCTCACCAAGGTGCTTGGATTAGAAGAAGACCGTCTGTATCCGTCTATCTACGGAGAGGATGACGAGGCTTTTGATATCTGGACAAAGGAAGTCGGTGTTCCCGCTGACCGTATCACCCGTTTCTACAGAGACCCGGAAACCGGCGAGTGTGATAACTTCTGGGAGCACGGCGCTGGGCCGTGTGGACCATGCTCTGAAATCTATTACGACAGAGGAGAGAAGTACGGTTGTGGCAGCCCGGACTGTAAAGTTGGCTGTGACTGTGACCGGTTTATGGAGGTCTGGAACAACGTTTTTACCCAGTTTGAGGGAGACGGCAAGGGGGGCTACACGGAACTTTCCCAGAAAAATATTGATACCGGTATGGGATTAGAGCGTCTGGCAGTTGTGATGCAGGATGTGGATTCTGTTTTCGATATTGATACAATGAAATCCATCCGCGATGCCATCTGTCAGATGGCAGGAAAAACTTATCACACAGACGCCATGGATGATGTTTCCATTCGTCTGATTACCGACCATATCCGTTCCGCTACATTCCTTGTTTCTGACGGAGTTATGCCAAGCAACGAGGGCAGAGGCTACGTGCTCCGTCGTCTGATCCGCCGTGCCGCAAGACATGGAAGAATGCTTGGCATCGATGGACTTTTCCTGGCTAAGCTGTCAGAGACTGTCATTGAGGACAGCAAGGACGGATATCCGGAGCTGGAGGAGAAGAAGGACTTTATCTTTAAGGTCCTGACTCAGGAAGAGGATAAATTTAATAAGACCATCGATCAGGGTCTGGCTATCTTAAACGATCTGATGGATGATATGAAGAATAAGGGCATCAGGGAACTTTCCGGTACAGATACCTTCAAGCTATATGACACCTATGGATTCCCGGTAGATCTTACCGAGGAGATTCTGGAGGAGAAGGGCTTTACCTACAACGAGGAAGAGTTCAAGGCCTGCATGGAAGAGCAGAGACAGAAGGCAAGAAGTGCCCGCAAGGTTACCAACTATATGGGAGCCGATGCTACGGTCTATGAGCAGATCGATCCTGCCATTACCACAGAGTTTGTGGGATATGACAGATTGACGGATTCCTCTAAGATTACGGTTCTTACTACGGAGACAGAACTGGTGGAGGCTCTGTCTGACGGAGATAAGGGTACGATTATTGCTGAGAAGACCCCATTTTATGCTACCATGGGTGGTCAGCAGGGCGATAAAGGTATCATCCGTACAAAGGACGGGGTCTTTGAGGTAGAGGATACCATTAAGCTGCTGGGTGGCAAATACGGTCATGTAGGACATATGGTTTCCGGTATGATTCGTGTGGGAGAAGAAGCTGAGTTTGAGGTCAATGCCGAGCTTCGTGCCAAGACCTGTGCCAACCATTCTGCAACCCACTTGCTGCAGAAGGCACTTCGCGAGGTACTTGGAACCCATGTAGAGCAGGCTGGTTCTTTCCAGGACAGCGAGCGTACCAGATTTGATTTCACGCATTTTGCGGCATTGACACCGGAAGAAATCTCCAAAGTGGAGGATCTGGTTAATGAGAAGATCAATGAGGCACTGGATGTACAGACGGATATCATGACCGTGGATGAGGCCAAGAAGACCGGAGCCATGGCGCTGTTCGGTGAGAAGTATGGCGAGAAAGTCCGGGTGGTTTCCATGGGAGATTTCTCCAAAGAATTCTGTGGTGGTACCCATGTGAAGAATACAGAAGATATCAAGGCCTTTAAGATTATTTCCGAGAGCGGTGTGGCAGCCGGTATCCGCCGTATTGAGGCACTGACCGGAGCAAATCTTCTGTCATACTATAAGAAAATGGAGGAAGAATTTGAGGCTGCTGCCAGGGTGGTAAAGGCAACTCCTGCAACTCTTGCAGATCGTCTGGAGCATCTGACTGCAGAGCTGAAGGCTCTCCAGAGCGAGAACGAATCCTTAAAGAGCAAGGCTGCAAAGGATGCTTTGGGAGATGTTATGGATCAGGTGGAGGATATGAAGGGCGTGAAGCTTCTTGCCACCAGCGTATCCGGCGTAGATATGAATGGTCTGAGAGATCTGGGAGACCAGCTGAAGGACAAGCTGGGTGAAGGCGTGGTTGTTCTTGCCTCCGATTGTGACGGCAAAGTCAATCTGATTGTCATGGCTACGGAAGAGGCTGTTAAGAAAGGTGCCCATGCCGGTAATCTTATTAAGTCCATTGCCGGAAAGGTTGGCGGTGGCGGTGGCGGACGTCCGAACATGGCTCAGGCCGGCGGCAAGAATCCGGCAGGAATTCCGGATGCAATCGCTGAAGCGAAGACGGCACTTTCTGCAATGATTGCTGAATAGTACAGCAGCCGGGGTGTATAAAATAATATAGCTTTGACTGAAACTCGGGCAGCAAATGTTGGTGACAGGGAAAGACGTAAAACTGCTTTCCCTGTCATTT
>ONEJ01000007.1 GCA_900316805.1 uncultured Lachnospiraceae bacterium | reverse complement strand
TATTTCACTTGGCAAACTATGCACCGGAGCGGAAAAATTCCTTAGGGAGATTATGCAGTTACCCACACGAAACAGCGAGGAGCCAAATTTTTCATATGCCTATGCCATGACGGGAAAAGAAAGTGAGGCGAAAAAATGACAGTTTTAATAAGACCATGGAGAACATCGGATGCGCTTGATTATATTCATTTCATACTCGGATCAGATCCGCATGATACATTTGCGTACGCGATTGATATAGATGGAGTTGCGGTCGGAAGTATCGGTGCATTCCGGCAGGCAAATATTCATGCGAGGACAGCGGAGCTTGGATATTATCTGGCGGAGGAATGCTGGGGCCGGGGTGTTATGACCGAGGCGGTAAAGCAGCTTTGCGAAAAGATTTTCCATGAAACAGATATACTTCGAATCTTCGCGGAACCGTTTGCATACAATATCGGTTCTCGAAAAGTGCTGGAAAATGCTGGCTTTCAATTTGAGGGAATCTTGAAAAACAATGCGGTAAAAAACGGACAGGTATTTGACATGGCACTGTATGCATTGACAAGGCAGGAGAAGAAATATCCGGTCCGACGATTGTATCCGGAGGAAATACAGGCAGCTCTTGATTTGACGTGGGAGGTATTTCTTCAGTTTGAGGCACCGGTATATTCTGACGAGGGCATCGCAGAATTTCGAAAGAGTCTGGATGATAAGGAGCGTACACACAGTTTACAGTTTTATGGTGCATTTGACAAGGACAAACTGATAGGTACGCTTTGTATGCGTGCACCGCAGCATATCGGCGGATTTTTCGTGAATGCGGATTACCATAGAAAAGGTATCGGACGGGATTTGTTTGAGAGGATGCGAAGAGATTATGATAAGCAGGAATTTACGGTGAATTCTTCGCCGTATGCAGTGGAGATATACAAGAAACTTGGATTTGAACCGACTGATGTGGAACAGACAGTAAACGGACTTCGGTTTACGCCGATGGTGTTTCGCTTACATGAGTAACAAGTCTTCGTAAATATAATAAAAATATTTACAGAGGAAAAAACACTAAAGATGAGATAGAGAGGAATCCTGTACTTATGATGAAGGCTGCAGCAGAAAGAAAGCAACAAAATACATATCGGATGTGTTATCTGTTCCTGATCTTCCTCGCTGGCTGTTTTGTGGGATGGATCTACGAGGAGATCTTTTATTGGATCACAGAAGGAATGCTCCGGAATCGAGGCATTCTGTACGGGCCGTGGCTGCCCATTTATGGTATCGGTGCCTTGGGTATCTATGCCATAAAGCCACTGAAAAAGAACCCGGTGTTACTGTTCTTCCTCTGTGCCGTGGTCACTGGAGTGGTGGAGTATATCATCGGCTTTGCCGGGATCCACCTTTTCGGGATGCGACTTTGGGACTACAGGGGACTTCTTTGGAATCTGGACGGTATCATCTGTTTTCGCAGTGTGGTGAGCTTCGCTGTGATGGGGCTGTTGTTCCATTATCTGCTTGAACCGGCTGCGGAGCGCATGGTCGCTAAACTGCCGCCGAAAATCGTCCGAGCCACCTGTCTGTTGTTGATGCTTGTATTTGCGGCGGACTGTGTTCTCAGTGCCTTGTTCCGAACGCCGATCACCTATTAGAATTAGAAAAGAAAATGAAAACATGGAAAATGTATTGAAATTAATGCGAGGAAGAATAGAAAGATTATGAGAAGAGAGAAACAAAAGTATTGCAACTGATTAAAGATGAAATTCAGTAAGGAATATCGTTTGACTCTCCACTTTAGGGCAGATAATGAAAGGAAGTCGGGAACTATGTGGTTTTGCTGGTTCCGATATATTACGTAGAAAAGGCATTAAAAGAACATTTTGATGAGAATGGAAATAAGAAATAAGATTATTAAAATTGTTAGAGAAGTAACATTTCAGTTCGGCGAAGCGATAAATCGGGATTTGAGGAGTTGTTATCTATAAAGATTGAATATAGAAAAGCGGACATAGTAGATGCAGAATTACTAATAGATATTTATAATTCTTCGTCTTATAATGATTATGTTAAATATGGAGAATGTCCTGCGTATGGAAAGACCAAAGAAATGATGGAGAAATCAATCATAAATTATCCCAAATTTATTATTTTATATAATAATAAACCAGTTGGTTGTATTTCTTGCAAAAAGATGGAAGTGGGAAAATATAAAGTTTTATACAGAAAAATAACTACCCATTTGTTGAGCATTGCCCGATTGGCGTATCTGTTCAGTGGTTCTGAGCAGATACGTAAATTTTATCCTAAACATGACATACAGCTGGCGTGTTTTGCGTGATATTATTAGATTTGGAAGTGAAAAATATTATGAAGATAGATAGACTTATTGGAATTCTTTCCGTATTATTGCAGGAAGAAAGGGTTACAGCACCTGAACTTGCTGAAAAATTTGAAGTGTCCAGAAGAACAATTAATAGAGATGTTGAAGCATTGTGTAAGGCCGGAATTCCTATCAGTACATCACAGGGTATAGGTGGTGGAATAAATGTAAAAGCTGTGTTTGATGCATCGATGAAATTTCATTTGATGGAAGAGTTTGGACCCGACTCCTTTACAGTACAAAGGGATGGAACCCTTCTGTTTGAACATGAGTACACAGACAAAGATAATCTGATAACATGGATGCTGATATGTAAGGATAGGGTGACGGTACTAGAACCGGAGTCGATTCGAGATGAACTTTTTCATATTGCAAATAATATTGTAGAGAAATATGGTGGAAATGAACATGGCAAGACCAAAGAATAAGCCGGAGATCGCGGATGTTCCAAGGATAAATCAAGAGTTGTAGGGGAGAATGCAAATGAATGAAAGACCAGAGTTGAATAGGGAATTGGATGGAAAAACTTTTCGAAGTTATTATTATTTGAAGGAAGAATTGGTTGGGTTTTGCAGAGAAAACAATTTGCCTGTTTCGGGCGGAAAAATAGAGCTTACAGATAGAATTGCATGTTTTCTTGATACAGGGAAGGTATTAGAAACTTCGGCAAAAAGAACAACGACAATAAATGTTGGATTAATCACTGAGGATACAGTAATAGAACCTAATATCGTATGTTCTGAAAAACATAGAGCCTTTTTTACAAAAAAAATAGGCAAAAGCTTCTCTTTTAATGTTCTGTTCCAGAAGTGGTTAAAAGGTAATGCTGGAAAGACTTATGGAGATGCAATTAATGCATATTATCAGATTTTAGAAGAAAAGAAAAAGGGAAAAACAACAATAGATAAGCAATTTGAGTATAACACATACATTCGTGATTTCTTTGAAAATAATCAGGGAAGAAGTTTAGAAGAAGCTATTACATGCTGGAAATATAAAAAGAGTTTGCAAGGACATAATCGTTATGAACAGTCTGACCTCATTGCGTTAGATAGACACACTCTCTTGAAGACGTAGAGACCAAAACCCCGTTCTGTATCGGGCAAAAATTTTCAATCAAGGAAGGCAGTAACCAAGTCGGTGAGGGGAAAAGCCTTTCAATAGAAATGGCTGTTGACATATAAAAGTAATTATGTTATGTTTTAACCGACAGATAGTCGGTAGAGGTGCATGATGAGAGTAGTGAAAGAGGCGCAGGAACGCAAAAATGAGATATTAGACGTTGCAGAGAGGTTATTTTGCTCCAAGGGATTTGATCATACCAGCACGAATGATATCCTAAACGAAATTGGAATTGCCAAAGGAACCCTGTATTATCATTTTAAATCCAAAGAAGATATACTGGATGCCATGATTGAGCGTCTGACAAATCAGATTGTGGCAAAAGCTGCTATTATTGCAGGGGATGATTCCATACCGGTTCTTGAAAGATTAACTCGCACGATACTATCTCTCAATGTGGATAATGAGCTGGGAGATATGATTATGGAACAGGTTCACAGGCCACAGAATGCGTTGTTACACCAGAAGCTGGAAACCAGGCTGCTGGGTTCGGTAAATAAACTTATAACAAATATAGTAGAAGACGGAATCCGACAGGGTATTATGCAGACGGATTACCCGGCAGAGGCAGTAGATATGGTTATGACGTATTCTTATATAGCCTTTGACAGTATGAATGAGTATAGTCCGGAAGAGGAACAGCGTAAAATTGTGGGATTTGTTTATCATACGGAGAGAGTTTTAGGCATGGAAAGAGGTGCATTGCTTGAAGCAATGCGTCATTTATTTGATAAGTAACGCGTATAGAGAAAATAAAAGGAATTGATTTGATTCCTTTTTATTTTTAATCATTAACCGACAGATAGTCGGTTTGCAGAGAAAGGATATGATGATGGAACGTAAATTAAAAAAGAGTAATTTTGGAAAGTTTCTTCTTCTTTGGTCAGGAGAATTGATTTCATCCATTGGCGGAGGACTTACCAGCTTTGGATTGGGCGTCTATGTATTTCAAAAGACTGGCAGTGCTGCCGGTATGGCGGTGGTGACGCTGCTAGGTTTTTTGCCAACGCTGCTGCTTAGTGTTCCGGCAGGAGTTCTGGCTGACCGGTATGACAGAAGACTATTGATGATGCTTGGGGACGGATGCTCAGCCTTGGGAATTCTGTACATTCTGTTTTGCATGATAAATGGCGGGGCATCGTTGCAGCAGATATGCATAGGAGTATTTGTGAGTTCCGTTTTCTCTTCTTTGCTGGAACCATCTTACAGAGCCACGGTTACGGATCTGTTGACAAAGGAAGAATATTCGAAGGCAAATGGTTTGGTAAGCCTGGCCGGAAGTGCCAGATATCTGGTATCGCCATTGTTGGCGGGATTCTTACTTAGTGTGAGTGATATAAAACTTTTGCTTGTCATTGATATCAGCACCTTTGTTCTTACGGTATCATCTACAGCAGTTGTAAAGAGAGGAATTGAAACGAAGCAGAGCGAAAAAGGGGAATCTTTTTTTCAGAGCATGAAAGAAGGATGGGATGCGGTGCATGCAAGCCCCGGTATTTTTTTGTTGATTCTGGTTTCGGCAGTTCTTACCCTTTTTCTAGGTGTGTTTCAGATTCTGGCAGAGCCGCTGATTCTGGCATTTGCAGATTCTAAGACCCTTGGGATTGGTGAGACCGTATGTGCCAGTGGTATGCTTGTTTCAAGTCTGATTTTAGGAATGCGGGGAATAAAGAAAAATTATGTAAAGGTATTGGAAATCTCTCTTGCATTAGCAGGAACTTTTATGGTTGGATTTGGCATTTGGGAAAATATTTTTGTCATTTGCATGTTTGGATTTCTGTTTTTTATGATGCTTCCATTTGCAAATAATTGTCTTGATTATTTGGTGAGAACGAATATCCCTGATGAACTGCAGGGAAGAGCCTGGGGGTTTATCGGCTTTCTTTCACAGATTGGATATGTAGCTGCATATGGCGGCGGCGGTCTGCTGGCAGATTTTACGGCAAAGTTGCTTGAAACAAATGTAGGAAGGGGCGCCGGTGCGGTAATTATCTGTTCGGGAATCTGTTTGGTGGTAACTGCAGTGGCAATGTCGGGAATAAAGAGCATTCAAGCTCTGACAAAGATGGAAGGATCGTTATGAAGGATAATATTTATGCAAGAATGACAAAAAAGTCATGGGAGAGAGACTGGTTATCTACCGTGTGTTTTACGGTATTTGCAGCAATATCCATAGCATTGATTTCTCTTACAACAATGCTTTTTGTGAATCTGACCGGTGCCATCAACAATCTTATGAAAGTGGCAAAGACTCCGGATTTTTTGCAGATGCATATGGGAGAAATCCGTACGGAAGATATTGAGCGTTTTGCACGGGAAGAGCCCGGGGTTACGGATTATCAGGTACTTCATTTTCTGAATCTTGATAACAGTATTCTTTCCTTAGGGGGACAGACGCTGCTGGACAGTACGCAGGATAATGGAATTAGTGTACAGGGCGATGGATTTGATTATATGATCGATTTGGACAACGAGCTTCCGCAGGTGCTTCCGGGGCAGGTCTATGTGCCGGTATGTTACGAATCCCTTTACCATATAAAAGTGGGGGATCTGATGAAAATTGGGGAGGAAAGTCTGACTGTCGCAGGCTTTATCAGGGATTCACAGATGAATTCCATGATGGCATCGTCTAAGAGATTTCTTGTATGTGAAGAGGATTATGAAAGACTAAAGCAGCTGGGAAGCGAGGAATATTTGATTGAGTTTCTGTTTGATGAAGGCGTAGACAGTAATGCTTTTAAAACAGCATACGAAAAAGCAGGTCTTCCCATGAATGGACCGACCATTACCGGTCCACTGATTAAAATGATGAACACCCTGTCGGACGGGATTATGATTTTGATTATTTTATTGATAAGCCTGTTAGTGCTCATCATTTCTCTGGTGTGTATTCGCTTTATGTTAATAACCAGAATTGTTTCGGAGACAGGCGAAGTAGGACTGTTAAAGGCAATCGGCATATCCGCAAAAAATATTCGGATGATGTTTCTTCGGCGATATTGTGTGTTGGTTTTTCTGGGGGCAGTGTTGGGGATTTTTTTATCTGTTATGATGTTTACCCCACTTTCTACCCAGATGCAGAAGTTATATGGAGTATCCCAAAGTGGATTTGGCCGGGTCATTTTTGCAATCGCCAGCGCCTTATTAGTCGGAGGAGTGATTGTATTATTTGTACTTAGGGTACTCAAAAAAATAAATAAGATGACAGCGGTAAAAGCTCTTACAGGTAATTTGGGAGAAGAAAAAAAGAAGGGTAATAAGCTTGGGATTGCATTTGTAACGGCAATAGCAGTATTTCTGATGATGATACCTACCAATCTTTACAGTACACTCTCCTCTCCGGAATTTGTGACGTATATGGGAATCGGCAATGCGCAGATCAGGATGGATATGCGTGAGGGAGAAGCAGGCGGCGAAGATTTCCACAGAATAGAGAAACAGTTGTCAGAAGATTATGATGTAAAAGAGTATGCACTTTTTCAGACCAATGCAACACCGGTTAAGCTCAGTGACGGAACTGCCATGAATATGCTGATGGAATGGGGGAATCATACGCGTTTTCCCGTTACCTACAGCAAAGGCAGCGCACCGGACCGGGAAGGAGAAGCAGCAATATCCTATTTGTTGTCAGAGGAGCTGGGACTTGAACCAGGGGACACATTTGAGGTAAAGAAGGCCGGGAAATATGAGAAATGCAGGGTAGCAGGGATTTACTCAGATATTACGAATGGTGGAAAAACCGCAAAGATTTATGACGAGACTCTAAGCAATACAGAAAATGTCATGTGGCGTATTGCATATATAACATTGACAGACTCTGCAAGCCAAAGGAAATTTATAGACAGGTATACTGCAGAGGGAGCGGAAGTGGTGGATATCGCGTCAAGAATTAGGGGAACCTACGGACCGACACTTTCGCAGGTGCAAAGAGCATCTGTTCTGGTAAAAATAATTGCATTTGTGATTATTTTAGCCATTCTTATGCTGTTTGTCCGCATGATCATTTCGAATCAGAGGTATCAGATTTCCATTAAAAAAGCATTGGGATTTCAAAGCAGGAACGTACAGAAATGTTTTTGTAAATCATGTTTTCTTTATGTCATTATAGGAATCGCTTTTGGAACATTTTGTGGATGTACTCTGGGGGAGCGTATTTGTGGTATGGCATTGCAGTCTCTTGGAGCAGTAGGTTTCAAATTTGATCTGAATATATGGCAAATCATAATGAATATGATATTGGGCGGTTTGGCAGCAATATCTGCAGTATATCTGGGCAGTAACGGAATAAGAAGCATCGAAGCGGTAGAATGCTGCAGAGGAAAGGAATAACTATGAGTGAAGTGATTAAAGGAATCGGATTATGCAAAAATAATATTTTATATCATGTTGATTTTTCGATGAAAAAAGGTGAAATGGCTGCCATTATGGGACCGTCAGGATCCGGAAAATCGACACTTCTGTATCAGTTATCAGGAATGGACAGACCGGATGCGGGACAGGTGATTTTTGACGGAAATGATATATGTAAGTATTCAGAGGATAGAAGAGCCGAGGAGCGATTGAACAAAATGGGAATCGTTTTTCAACAGATGAATATGCTGCCAAACCTAAATATGATTGACAACATTATGCTTCCTGCAATTGAGAGACAAAAATCCCAAAAAGGAGATAAGAAAAGTGAGGCGCAGTTAAAGGCCAAGGCATCTGCACTTATGAATAAAGTTGGAATTGCGGGACTGGAAATGCGGAAAACAACAGAGGTGTCAGGAGGTCAGCTGCAGAGGGCATGTATTTGCAGGGCGATTATGAATCAACCGGAATTATTGTTGGCAGATGAACCGACAGGAGCATTAAATAAAAGCGCCACACAGGAAGTGATGGAGATTTTTTCTATGCTGAACAGCGAAGGAACGACGATTCTGCTGGTAACCCATGACAGCAGGGTGGCAAGTTACTGCAAAAGAATTTTATATATGTTAGATGGGAAGATTTGGGGTGAATTATCTTTGGAAGGGCAGACGAATCAGACACAGGAGCAGCGGGAGGAAAAAGTGAGACAGTGGCTGGAAAAGATGGGGTGGTAAAAGCTTATATGAAGGAACTGAAGGAGGGAACGATTTGATCAGAATTGAATTATTGTCAAAAGAAAATTTCGGGGAGAATTCCCTAGATACCTATCAAAGAAGGCAGGATGTTAAGAAAGTATATCGCAAGGTAAATGGCGCGTATAAGCTGGTGGAATGTCCTTATACAGAGGATTGGGATCTTGCCAGAAAACGTCAGGTTGCGGGGACTATTAGCAGCGATGATTATATTACGTACCTTGCCTTTGATGAGGAGTCTGTCGTTGGATTTATTGGTTTAAAAAAGAGTCCGACCGATGGCTATATGATATTAGATATGATGCATGTTTCTGCGTCCGTGAGAGGTCAGGGAATCGGCAGGAGATTATTTGAACTTGGAAAAGAAACAGCCAGGAAATCCAGGGCGAAAGCTTTATATATTTCCGCCTGCTCTTCCGAGGAAACCATAGCTTTTTACAAGGCTATGGGGGCAGTAATTACAGATTCTCCGATTAAGGAAATTGCGGATGATGAGCCCTATGGTTTACAGATGGTATGTGCGTTAGAGATGCATGTGAATGGGAAATCATATCAGATCATAAAATTGCTGGGTCATGGAAAAGGCGGATATTCTTATCTTGCAACAGACGGGACGAAGGAATATGTGCTAAAACAGATTCACCATGAACCCTGTGATTATTATCAGTTCGGCAACAAAATTGAATCCGAGATAGGCGATTACGGACGCCTGCAGGAAATCGGAATTCCCATGCCCCGGCTGTTAGAGGCTGACAGGGAAAACGAAAGAATCCTGAAGGAATATATCAAAGGCGATACCATATTTGACTATGTGCTGCGGGATGCGATGAAACCGGATTACATAGAGCAAATGAAAAACATGTGCGTAAGTTTGTATGCTGCCCACACAAATATTGATTATTTCCCCACGAATTTTGTGGTGCAGAATGAAAAATTATATTATATCGATTACGAGTGTAACGACTATATGGATGAGTGGAATTTTGAAAACTGGGGGATCAAGTATTGGTCTAAGACTAAAGAATTTCTAGACTATGTAAATAAAGAACAGACAATATAAATAACTTAGGAGGTGATCCTGCAGTTTAATCTGGAACTCTTCGGACTAGATAATGTTCTGTTGGTACATCCCCAGAGACGGGGCAAGATCAAGGATCCGTATATTATGGAGCAGATTCTGAGATAGGGGAGAGGAGGAACTTCGAAGTAAAATGAAATATGTATGAAGTGACTTTGAAGTTGATTTTGCATGGAAAAAGTATCGGGCTTCTCCATTGAAAATCCCAATATAGTTTTGTAAAATATAATTATATGTATCTATTCTAAGGTGGATCGAATAGAGCCACCTTCCCATATATGAGCAAAAGGAAGTAATAAGAAATCCTCTCGCTATGCGGACCCATCCTTGTTATAGGCTGCATAGCAGCGGGAAAGCACGACTTGTCGTGTGGGTTTGCGAATATAGGGGGAGGGGTTCTGAATAGTGACAATTAGAGTCAAAAAGGGAAACAGGGAAATGGAGGAGAAAAATGCTGGAAATAAAGAACTTAACCAAAATATATAAGGGCGGTAAGAAGGCCGTCTCCAATGTGAATCTGTCGGTGGAGGCAGGTGATATCTACGGATTCATCGGGCACAACGGTGCGGGAAAAACCACCACCATCAAGTGTATTGTGGGAATCCATGATTTTGATGAGGGGGAGATTACGGTAGACCACAAGTCTGTGAAGACAGATCCTCTGCAGTGCAAGGAAGTCATGGCCTACATCCCGGACAATCCGGATCTGTATGAATATCTGACAGGCATTCAGTACCTGAATTTTATTGCGGATATCTATGATGTTTCTGCCGGAGAACGGGAAGAGCGGATTAAAGAGGAGGCAGATGCCTTTGAGATCACACCGGCGCTGGGGGACCTGATCTCCTCCTATTCCCATGGAATGAAGCAGAAGCTTGCCATCATCGGTGCACTGATTCACAGACCCAAGCTGCTGATTCTGGACGAGCCTTTTGTAGGGCTGGATCCCAAGGCATCTCTGGTGTTGAAGAATAAAATGCACCAGCTGTGTCAGGAAGGCAGCGGGATTTTCTTTTCCACCCATGTGCTGGATGTGGCGGAAAAACTCTGCAATAAGGTGGCAATCATCCGGCAGGGAGAGATCATTGCTGCCGGAAATATGGAGGAACTCACAGGCAACGCATCCTTGGAATCTGTATTCATGGAGGTGACGCAGCATGAGTAAACAGATCATTCGGTTATGCAGATTACAGCTGACAAATCTGTTCGGATTCAATGAGTTCCGCTATACGAAGGATAAGGGGAAAAAAGGGCGCTATCTTGCGCTGGCAGCTGTGTGGCTGCTTTTGATCGCCATGGCAGTTACCTATGTGAGTGCCTTATCCTACGGGCTGGTTTACATGGGAATGGCAGAAATTGTGCCCATGTATCTCTATGGGATGGCAAGCCTTTTAATCCTGATGTTCAGCTTCTTTAAAGCGGGCAGTACGATTTTTTCTATGAAAGGATTTGAGATATTGGTATCCCTGCCGGTGTCACGGGCAGCGATTATTATCAGCCGCTTTGGCTGCATGTATCTGACAAATCTGATGCTGGAGTTTGTGATCATGCTGCCGGGGCTTGTGTGCTACGGCTATTTTGTCAGACCGGCAGTCGGCTTCTATTTCGTGTTCCTTCTGGGAAGCCTGTTCCTGCCGCTGCTACCACTGACCATTTCATCGATTCTGGGAGCAGCCATTACGGCAGTAAGTTCCCGCATGCGGCATAAAAGTCTGGCAGAGTCTCTGCTTGCCATGGCTGTTGTGGTAGCTGTCATGGTGGGAACCTGGGGTCTGTCCGATCAGGGAACGCAAATGTCGAAGGAGGCTCTTCAAAATATGGCAGAAATGATTTCTGCCCAGGTTGGAAGCATTTACCCACCGGCCATCTGGTTTTCCAATGCTCTTTCCGGTGACATTGCAGAGCTTGCATTGCTGCTTGCGGTACCTGCTGCCATTTTT
This sequence comes from uncultured Lachnospiraceae bacterium, assembly GCA_900316805.1. Lineage (GTDB taxonomy): Bacteria > Bacillota > Clostridia > Lachnospirales > Lachnospiraceae > Roseburia. Next base: position 16,680 of record ONEJ01000007.1, on the reverse strand, counting down.
ACAGCATTTGTTGCTGTTTTACAAAAATATTTCTTAAACATATGTGCAGCAGTCCACGCGGTCACCACGAAGAATAATTATCAGATGACAAGACTGCAGAAAAGCAGCCATGTGACAGCTTTGTGGCGCAGGGAATTGAAGCGCTATTTTTCCTCCAGTATGTATGTCACCAATACGCTGGTGGGCTATGTGCTGGCGGTGCTGGCTTCCGCGGCAATTCTTATTGCGGGAATGGACAAAGTGGTTTCCACTCTGGGAATTCCAGGTGCAGAGGCTGTGATTATGCGGTGTTTTCCTTACGGGATTTCCTGCCTCCTATGCATGACAAACATCACCGCATGTTCGATATCCATCGAGGGGAATACCTTCTGGCAGATGCAGTCGCTGCCGGTTACCACGAAGGAATTTTATGACAGTAAGATACTGGCGAATCTGAGTATCGCAGCACCTTTTTATCTTCTGTCTGTAATCCTGCTGGGAATTGCGGTCCGGCCTGCGGGACTGGCACTTGTGTGGCTTCTGGTGATCCCGGTCTGCTACATATTGTTTTGCAGCGTGGCGGGCATAACGGTGAACCTCATGTTCCCGATTTTTAATTGGGAGAGCGAGGTGCGGGTAGTCAAGCAGAGTGCATCCATGATGGTGGCTATGCTGATGGGAATGATTGTCACGGTCCTGCCCGTGATTGCGACTGCGGTGGCCGGGGATACGTCAGCAAACGGCATCGGCTTGTTTACGGTGGTAATTCTTGTGGCGGCGACCGTGATCTTGTATAAGAAGAATCAGAAGGTGCGTCTGGCAAAGATTGGGGAAGGGTGCTGAAACTATATTTCTCTTTGCTATAAGGTTAAAAATCTGCCCAAAAGAGTGATAATATCTTGCATAGGACAGTTGCTATAGCATATAAAAATGCCGGGCAGGTAAAATCGTACCTGTCCGGCATTAAATTTATGTTCCCTGATTAGTTCCGTTTCTTCAAATATTGAAAATTTTTATAAATTCTATTGGAATGAGTTGAAATAGTTATACAATCAATGGATAAATAAGTTGAAATAAATATATAAATAATATTAGAATGAGTTGAAAAAACTATAATTGATGTATATAATGGAGGAAAACCAGTACTTTAAAGGAATTATAATCGCTGGGAGGTGAAATTATGTTTAAGAGAAAAGTATATGACCAACTTTTGGAATGGAAAAACGAATGGAATGGAAAATATGCCTGTTTATTAGAAGGAGCCAGGCGTGTCGGAAAAACGACAATCGCAGAGGAGTTTGCACGCAAGGAATATGAATCTTATGTATTAATTGATTTTTCAAACATCAGTAAGGAAATGATAGACATATTTGATGACATTTCAAAACTCGATCGTTTCTTTTTGCGATTACAGATGGAAACGGGAGTTGAATTATATGAAAGAAAATCTGTTGTTATTTTTGATGAAATTCAGTTGTTTCCGAAGGCAAGACAAGCAATCAAGCATCTGGTAAAGGATGGCAGGTATGATTATATCGAAACCGGGTCTTTGATATCAATTAAGAAAAATGTGAAAAATATTTTGATACCATCGGAAGAACATAAAATTCGGGTTTATCCTATGGATTATGAAGAGTTTATGTGGGCTACAGGAGCGAATCCTAATGTCCTGAATATGGCCTATAAAAGTAATGTAGAGCTTGGAAATGCAGCAAATCGTAATATGATGAGAGATTTTCGAATCTATATGGCGGTGGGTGGGATGCCGCAGGCTGTAGAAAGATATATTGACACGAATAATTTTGAGGCTGTTGACCGGGTAAAACGTGAAATTTTAGATTTATATTTCGATGATTTAAAGAAAATTGACGGGTCGGGTAGAATCACGGATATGTATAAATCTGTTCCATGTCAGTTAGCTGCGAAGAAAAAGCATTATGTAATAACAAACGCAACCGGGAAGCAGAAAACAAGAAAAGATGAGGAACGACTGTTTGAGCTGATTGATTCAGGGCTGGTATTACCATGTTACAATGTATTAAATCCAACAGTGTCTCTTTCACAGACGAAGGATATGGATTGTTTTAAATTATACCTGTCTGATATTGGTCTATTTACAACGATGCTTTTCAACGATTCTCAGAATGGAATTGAGGATATCTATAAGAAGTTATTAAGTGATACATTACCCGCGGATTTGGGGTATTTGTATGAGAATGTTGTGGCACAGGCCATTAGAGCCAGTGGCAGGGAACTGTATTACCATACATGGAAAAAAGAAGGAAGTACACATTCATATGAAATTGATTTTTTGTTAACATCAAAAAACAAGGTGATTCCAATCGAAGTGAAATCATCAGCAACCAAGAATCATAAATCAATTGATAATTTTGCAATGAAGTATTCAAAATATGTTGGAGAACGTTACCTTTTATCTCAAAAAGATGTAGGAAACATTGGTACGTTAAAATTAAAACCGCTATATATGATTTTGAATTTATTACACGATTTGTAAGTGATGCAAGTAAATACCATTAAATCTGTGATGTTGTTCGTATGATGTATCACACAAAGATAAAGATGCCGGGTAGGTAAAATCGTACCTGTCCCGGCATTAAATTTATGTTTCCTGACTAATTCCGCTCCTTCACAATCTGAAGAAAATATTCATGTATCCTTGTGTCCTCTGTCAGCTCCGGATGAAAAGATAATCCGATCTGGTTGTGATACTGTACAGCAACGATGTGGTCATCTACGGTGGCAAGTACCTTGACGCCTTCTGCTACGGAATCAATATATGGCGCGCGGATAAATACCATGGGATATTCCCCCACACCTTCCACAGCAGCAGTTGTTGTAAAGCTGCCTAACTGTCTGCCGTAGGCATTTCGCTTTACCACCACGGGCAGCGTGCCGATATGGGACAGACTGTCATTTTCGATGGTTTCGGAGAGCAGGATCAATCCGGCACAGGTGGCAAGAACCGGAAGTCCATTTTTTATCATGTCCTTTAGGGGATTCAGCATGTCCAGTTTCCTGAGCAGCTGTCCCTGTACGGTACTTTCCCCGCCGGGCAGGACAATGCCGTCAATACCGGCAAGCTGTTCCTTCTGCCGGATTTCCACGCAGTCTGCCCCAAGTTTTTTTAACATCATTTCCTGTTCAATGAATGCACCTTGAACAGCGAGAACTCCAATCTTCATCAATTACTGTCCTCTTTCTTCCATAATTACCTTGATCTCGCTTGGATTGATTCCTACCATAGCTTCTCCCAGATCTTCGGAAAGCTTTGCAATCAGAGCAGCATCCTTATAGTTGGTTACGGCCTGAACGATTGCAGCAGCACGCTTCTTCGGGTCTCCGGACTTGAAGATTCCGGAACCTACGAATACACCTTCTGCTCCCAGCTGCATCATAAGGGCTGCATCCGCAGGGGTAGCTACACCGCCGGCTGCGAAGTTTACTACCGGAAGCTTGCCGTTTTCATGAACATACTGTACTAACGCAAAGGGTACCCGAAGCTGCTTTGCCTCTTCAAATAATTCATCCTTCTGCATAGCAACGATTTTGCGGATCTCAGAGTTCATTTTGCGCATATGGCGGACGGCCTGTACCACATCTCCGGTTCCGGGCTCGCCCTTGGTACGGATCATGGAAGCTCCCTCGTTGATTCTTCTTAATGCCTCTCCCAGATCTCTGGCACCACAGACAAAGGGAACCTTGAATTCTGTCTTGTCGATATGGTAAATATCATCGGCCGGTGAGAGAACCTCGGACTCGTCAATGTAGTCGATTTCGATGGCCTGCAGGATCTGTGCCTCCACGAAATGTCCGATACGGCACTTGGCCATAACAGGAATGCTGACAGCCTCCTGAATGCCCTTGATCATCTTCGGATCACTCATACGTGAGACACCGCCTGCGGCTCTAATGTCAGCAGGAATTCTCTCCAGTGCCATAACTGCGCAGGCGCCTGCCTCCTCGGCGATCTTTGCCTGCTCCGGGGTGGTGACGTCCATGATGACGCCGCCTTTGAGCATCTGTGCTAAACCTTTATTCAGTTCGTATTGTGTGTTTTCCATGGTAATGATTTCCTCCCTCGTTTGTGTTGAGGATATGATACATGTAAACTGATAATAAAGAAATGTTCAATTTGAATATATTTTTTAATACCAGATTTGAGATAAAGGGAAATCAGTTACATTCATTTCAGTAAAAGAAGGATAACAGACATGAGCAAAATTTTGATCGTAGAAGACGACCGGTGATCGCGGAACGTGTGAAAAACCGCATGACTAGGTTTACCCTATGTGTTTTATGGCAGGCAATTTTGTATATCACATTATTTTTCGAAGATGTTTCGCCGGACAAGCTGGTATATCCCATGATACTGTCGGCAGCAGTTATCCTCTCATACTTCGTTTTTGATTTTTACCGGATATGGAAAAAGGATCACATCCTGCAGAATGTAAAGCAGAACATCGATATTACCATGGAAAACCTGCCGGAGAGGAAGTCATTGATTGAGCAGGATTATTAGGAATTATTGGACATTATTCTAAAGGCCAAGCGTCAGGAGAGCCAGCAGCAGAAACAGAAAATGAATGCGCTTACAGAATTTGTTACCTTGTGGACTCATCAGGTAAAGACTCCCCTTACGGCATTGACGCTAGTGGTAAAGGAATCAGGATTAGAGCAGCAGGCAGAGTATGCAGACCGGCTGTTTGAAATCGAGCAGTACTGCGATATTATCTTGCAGTATCTGCGGATGGAGGGAGAAGGCACGGATCTTCTGCTGGAGGAATATCCGGTAAAGCCCATGGTCAACCAAGCGGTGAAATATTTTGCCCGCTCCTTTATCGGAAAGGGGCTGTCGGTTTCTATTGATCTGCCGAAAGGGCAGAAGCTGATAACCGATGAAAAATGGATGGTTTTTGTCATTATGCAGGTGCTTTCCAATGCCTTAAAATATACGAAACAGGGTGGAATTACCATTTCCATGTCAAAGCCCAATACCATCTGTATTGCGGACAAGGGAATCGGTATTAGCAAAGAAGATCTGCCCCGGATTACGGAGCGGGGCTATACCGGATACAACGGAAGAATGGATAAGAAAGCGGCAGGCGGGGCTGCGGGAAAATCCATGTGGGAAGTTTTAATAGATAAAAATTCCTTTGCGGGTTTTTTCGTTCTATGAATTTAGATGAACGTGCGCAAGATTTATATAGGCTAAAATACGAGAAACCAGATAATAACGTATCAATAAGATGCATAGTTTTTAAGGCGATGGAGAAATTAGCAAAGGAATAAAAACATAACAAAAAATGGTATAACAGAATCAAACGAACGGCAGAATATCATGTATTTCCGGGAAGTGGACGATAGCAGTTCTGTTCACGATTCTGGCAGCCATTGAAGTAACCATTCCGTCCATGCTGTCCTCCCTTGCCATGGAACATGTGAATGCCGGTCGCGGAATTATATGAGGCTGTTGAAAAAGCCCGTAAGACCGGTATCCTAAGAAAATATCTATTTCTTCTTTGTTTTCTTGTGGGAACCGTTCTGCTCTTTATGGAACACAATATGATCAACATTTTTCTGGTAAGAATCATTGAAGGGGTGGGTGGTTCTTCTGAGAATCTTGGTGTGGCCATTGCAATTGCCGCCACTCTGGAGCTGCCGATTATGGCTTATTTTTGTGATAGAATCCCTTTGCAGGCATTCGGCTTCTGTGGTATAGTGGATAAAAATGCGAAAGAAAAGGGAAAATTCGATGAAACATAAGCCTTTGGATGTGAGAGTCCCGATTGAAGAGGACAATCCAAGTATTGTAAGACATGAGGAGAAGTGTATTGCCTGTGGCATGTGCAAGAATGTCTGCACAGAGGCCATCGGGGTACACGGCACCTATACACTGGAGCAGACCGGTGGGGAAGCAGTCTGTATCCACTGCGGGCAGTGTGCCAATGTCTGTCCGGTGGACAGCATTACGGAGCGGTATGAGTATATGGACATCCGTGAAGCAGTGAAAAATCCTGACCGGATCGTCATCGTGAGCACATCGCCCTCTGTCCGGGCAGCCTTGGGAGAGGAGTTCGGCATGGCAGATGGAGCCTTTGTGGAAGGGAAGATGGTTGCACTGCTTCGAAGCCTCGGAGTGGACTATGTGCTGGATACGAATTTTGCGGCGGATCTGACTATTATGGAGGAAGCCAGCGAACTGATCGAGAGAGTCACGAAGGGGAGGGGGCCATTGCCCCAGTTTACCAGCTGTTGTCCGGCGTGGGTAAAATTTTTGGAAATGTATGAGCCGGGAATGCTGCCCCATGTATCCACGGCAAAGAGTCCGATCGGTATGCAGGGGCCTGCCATTAAGACTTATTTTGCAAAGAAAATGGGACTGGATCCAAAGAAGATCGTGAATGTGGCTCTGACACCCTGTACAGCCAAGAAGTACGAGATCCGCAGAGATGAGATGCATGCCGCCGCAGACTATTATGGTATTTCCGGTATGCGGGATATGGATTTCGTGCTGACTACGCGTGAGATGGCTCTTTGGGCAAAAGAAGAGGGCATTGATTTTGCTGCACTTTCCGATTCTGATTACGACGACATCATGGGGCAGGGCTCCGGCGCCGGAGTGATCTTCGGTAACACGGGAGGTGTGATGGAGGCAGCTCTTCGAACTGCATACGAGTATATCACCGGAGAGGAGGCACCACAGCAGCTTTACAACCTGCAGCCGGTACGTGGTTATGAGGGAATTCGGGAGGCCTCTGTTCAGATTAAAGATCTGGAAGTGAAGGTGGCTGTGGTTTATGGGACTGCCAATGCCCGCAAACTGCTGGAGAAGATCAAGAGCGGAGAAAAACAGTATCATTTTGTGGAAGTCATGACCTGTCCCGGCGGATGTATCGGAGGCGGTGGTCAGCCCAAGGATATCATGAAGGATACCGATCAGGTGCGGAAAGAGCGCATTGCCAGCCTGTATCAGAGGGATGAACAGATGCAGCTTCGCAAAAGCCATGAGAATCCCCAGATCAAGCAGATCTATGAGGAATTCTATGGCAAGCCTCTCAGTGAGATGGCGGAAAAGATGCTTCACACCTCCTATGAGGATAAGAGTGAGATTTTTCACAGAAACAATGAAAAAAATGATGAGCAGAAAGGAGAAAGCAAAATGGGAAAATGGAAATGCAAAATCTGCGGTTATATCTATGAGGGAGATGTTCTTCCGGAGGATTATGTCTGTCCGGTATGCAAGCAGCCGGCAAGTGCCTTTGAGAAGATAGAGGAGCAGAAGCCTTCGAATCCTTATGCAGGAACCCAGACGGAGAAGAATCTGGAAGCTGCCTTTGCGGGAGAATCCCAGGCGAGAAATAAGTATACATATTTTCGTCAGTACGGGAGATCATCCCCGGAATATGTTGGAAGAAGCGAGACTTTTACTGCAAATTATTTGTTTGCAGGAAAGTCTCGCTTTTTTGCAGACAGGAATCAGGAGGGAAATATGTTTGTAGAATGTGTTGTGTTACTGGTTGGATTTGTCTGTCTGATCAAAGGGGCAGACTGTTTTGTAGACGGGAGTGCTGCATTAGCTGCCATCTTTAAGGTGCCTGGATTAATCATAGGGCTGACGGTGGTGGCCCTTGGCACCAGCGTGCCGGAGCTGGCAGTCAGTGTGTCGGCAGCACTGCAAGGCTCCAATGAAATTGCAGTCAGCAATGTGGTGGGCTCCAATATCTTTAATCTGCTGGTGGTGTTGGGAAGCTGTGCCCTGCTTCATGCGGTTCCCGTGGAAAACACCATTATCAAAAGGGATTTTTCTGTGGCTATCGGCTCTACGGTTTTTGTGCTGCTGGCCACAAGTGCTGCAACTCTCTTCGGGGCTCGTTGTTTTCTGCCTCTATGATGGCAGAGGCAGGAGTGGTAGGCCATCTGACCGCTGTGATTTTGATCGTCTGTTTTCTCATATATATCGTTGGGCTGGTCATCAGCGCCAGAAAACATCCTACGGAGGAGACAAAGGAAGAAGTTTTACCACTGTGGAAGTGCCTGCTTTTGATTGCGGCAGGCTTGGTTCTTGTGGTGATTGGAGGAAAAGCGGTGGTCTACGGCGCCGGTGTTTGATATGCTGATCTTAATTGCTGTGACGGTTATTACCATGATTTTTGCCATGCGGGGGAAATCTTTGAACCGGGGCGAGGGCATTATTATGATGCTGTTGTATGCTGCTTACGTGGCATTTGCTATTGTCAGGTAGTAACTATTTTCAAAATTTGGGCGGTGGGAATCTATTTGCTTCCCCATCGCCCATAAAAGACAAGAACATTTGGTATTTAAGAGGAAAAGTGGCGTATGAACAAAGCATTTGCAAAAGTAAAGTCCATAATTGCCATTCTGTTTATGGTATCACTGCTGATCACTTTTTTCGCAGGAAGTGTTACGGGAAACCGGGAAAACAGCTGGTCCGGCACTGGAGGAAGTGCAGTGGTTTCCGCAGAGGGAGATACTTCGCCCTTTTTGCCGGCAGGGGAGACACAGCTGGAGAAGTTTTCTTCTCGTGCCTGAACAACTGGAGATTTTATGAGGCAAAAGACCAGTTTCGCAAGTCAATGATCACATATATTTATCACAAAGGCGATCAAAATTAATTCCATGTTTTTTACAATTTCATAACTTTTTAGAAGCTGTTGCGACTTTTTTATGTACTGCAAGAGTTAGGAGAATTTTACTATTTTTAGCCGGAACTCTTCAGAGTTTTTTGGTACAGCATAAACAGATTCACCATGCCTGCATGTAAGAATTTGTTTATCTTGAGAATTGCGAGAAATACATGAGTCAAATCATTTCGTGTGTCGGGTGAACAGCAATCCCGTGGCAATTAAGTGGTAATCGCACAACAGCTTACGCTCATATCATTTAAAAAATATTGTGTAACTGTTCAGAATCATGAACAGTTACAGTTTTGTTACGTATCGGTTCATATGCCAAAACATATTTTATTAGGGTCCGATAGGAAATGGAGGAAAAAATATGGGAACTAATATTATCGTAGGAATTTTTGCAGTGGTTGTGGTAGCAACAGGCGTCTTTGCCTGGTGGATGAAAAACGATCACAAAGAAGATAAGGAGTAATTGCCTATGAAAACATACCGACAGAAATTACAGACATACGCAGCATTAACTTTAGCAGGGATTATCAATGCCTTTGGCATCACCTTTTTTCTGTACCCGGTACATCTGTATGATTCCAGTAAGATCTGTTTATGCGGTGTTCATCTATTCTCTGGTGTCATGGCTGATTACGGATGTGCTGCCGGCTTGGTATTATCCAACTGGATTCTGCCCCTTTATTCCATCATTACCTATGCGGCGGCCATCAAAACCGTGGATTTTATCGCAGAGGGGCTGGATAAGTCCAAATCGGCAATGATCATTACCGACAAACCGGACAAAATCTGTGAGGCTCTGTCCAATGAATTCGGAAACGGAATTACGATCCTTACGGCCAGGGGATACTACTCGGACGAGAAAAAGAAAATGATCTATTTCGTGGTGAACCGATTCCAGATCAGCAAGGTTAGAGACATAGTCCGGGAATTTGATAAATCTGCTTATGTTACTATTACAGATGTGGCAGATGTGTTATAATGTAACTATCATCAATTGCATGATGTAAGACAAATGTCAGTTGTCTGCTTTGCACTGACTTGAGCGAAGCGGGGAAGTACAACAAATTGAAGCAATTCATATATCAAATGAGCATTAAAAAGGAGGAAATATGCGGAAAACAAAAATCATCTGTACCATAGGCCCGGCATGTGAAAATGAGGAGACCCTTACCCAGATGTGTGAGGCGGGTATGAATGTAGCAAGACTGAATTTCTCCCACGGAACCCATGAGGAGCAGGCGAAGAAAATGGAGCTTGTTAAGTCTGTGCGCGAAAAGCTGGATCTTCCCATCGCCATTATGCTGGATACCAAGGGACCGGAGTACCGGATCGGGACTTTTAAGGAACATCGGGCTGTGGTTGCCGATGAAGATGTATTTACTTTTACGACAGAGGATATTGAAGGGGACAAGAGTCGTGTTTCTGTCAGTTACAAGGACCTGCCATCGGAAGTGTCGGTGGGGGATCGTATCTTAGTGAACAACGGACTTTTAATTTTTGAGGTAAAGGAAATCAAGGGCGCAGAAATCATCTGCAATACTCTTGTGGGTGGAGAGATTTCCGATCGGAAGAGCATGAATTTCCCCAATCATGTTATGAAAGGGGATTATCTCAGTGAAACCGACAAGTCGGATCTTTTGTTCGGCATCGAACATGATGTGGATTTTGTTGCGGCTTCCTTCGTTTCCAATAAGAAAGATATCCGGTCTTTACGGGAATTTCTGGATGCTAACGGCGGTCAGGATATTGATCTTATCGCAAAAATTGAGAACCGTTCCGGTGTAGACCACATTGAGGAAATCTGTGAGGTTGCCGATGGCATCATGGTTGCCAGAGGAGATCTGGGTGTGGAGATTCCTTTCGTGGAGGTTCCGGCCATCCAGAAATATCTGATCCGCAAGTGCCGGATGTTAGGCAAACGGGTGATCACAGCTACGGAAATGCTGGAATCCATGATCCAAAATCCAAGGCCTACCAGAGCTGAAATTTCTGATGTAGCTAACGCGGTGTACGATGGCTCTTCTGCAATCATGTTGTCCGGAGAGACGGCTGCCGGGAAATATCCGGTGGAGGCAGTCAAAAATATGGCAGAGATCGCAGAATATACCGAGAAGCATATTGACTATACCAAGCGCTTTAAGAATGCAGATTATGATATCAAAAATAATCTGGATGCGGTGTCCCACTCCACCTGCGCCATGGCCATCGATACCGAGGCCAAGGGCATTGTCATCAGTTCCCTGTCAGGAGTGACGGTGCGTATGGTGAGCCGATTCCGCTGCCCGGTGGATATCATCGGCATGACCACCAACAAAAAAGCATGGCGTAAGCTGAACTTAAGCTGGGGCGTCACACCAGTGATGAGCGAGGAATACAGCTCGGTAGATGTGATGTTTTATCAGGCACTCCGCTATGCGAAAAATGTATTTTCCCTGTCCAAGGGAGATAATGTGGTGCTGACCGGCGGCCAGATCAGCGGCAGATCCGGCAATACCAATACTATAAGGCTTGAGGTAGTTTCCTAAGCTCTATCTCTTTTCTTTTCCTCATAAAAGGAGTATAATGGCAGTGGTTTAGAAACAGCCCCTTTTGAGAATATCAAAAGGGGCTTAATGGCTGCCAAAAGGAAAGAAAATCAGGCAGAGCATGGAGTGGAGAAATTATGAGTTCGACATCAGGAAAAAGTAAATACGAGATTGATATGTGCAACGGATCCCTTATGGACAAGCTGGTATCCTTTTCACTGCCGCTGATGCTGTCCGGCATTTTACAGCTTCTGTTTAATGCGGTGGACCTTGTGGTGGTTGGAAAATTCAGTGGAAGTGATGCACTGGCAGCAGTGGGAGCCACCACGGCACTCATCAATGTATTTATCAATCTGTTTATCGGGGTATCGCTGGGGGCAAACGTGCTGGCGGCCCGTTTTTTTGCTTCCGGACGGGACAAGGAAATGTCGGAAACGGTTCATACGTCGATTACGTTTGCACTCATCAGCGGAATCGTTGTGATGTTTGTGGGATTTTTCTGTGCCCGTGGGGCTTTGGCGATGATGCAGACACCAAAGAATATCATTGAACAGTCTGCCTTGTATATGCAGATTTATTTTCTGGGAATGCCATTTTTTATGGTTTACAATTATGGAGCGGCGATTCTCAGGGCGGTGGGAGATACCAGGAGACCTTTGTATTTTCTTATCATTTCCGGCGGGATTAACGCGGGGCTGAATCTGCTTCTTGTGATTGCTTTTCGTATGGGAGTAGCGGGAGTAGCAATCGCTACCGTGATTTCCCAAATGATTTCCTGCCTTTTGGTGGTGCGGTGTCTGTGCCGTTCCCAGGGAAGCTATCAGCTTCATTTTTCTAAATTGATGCTAAAGGGCATATACTTAAAGCAGATCTTTCAGGTGGGAATCCCGGCGGGGATTCAGAGCACGGTGATCACCTTTTCCAATGTGCTGCTGCAGTCCTCGGTAAATTCCTTTGGCTCGGTGGCCATGGCAGGGTATACGGCTGCCAATAATATTTTTGGATTCCTGTATGTGGCGGTGAATTCCATCAGCCAGACCTGCATGAGCTTCACCAGTCAGAATTATGGTGTGGGAAAATGGAAACGGATGGACCGGGTGCTTTTGGATTGCATCCTTCTGTCGCTGGGAGTGACCTTTGTGCTGGGGGGCGGCGCCTGTGTATTTGGAAAAGAACTGCTGCGTATTTACACCTCTGAACCCGATGTGATCGTCTGCGGGCAGGAGATTCTGTTGTATACCACAGCGACTTATTTTTTGTGTGGAATTATGGATCTGATTCCCGGATCTCTGCGGGGCATGGGTCATTCCACCGTGCCCATGCTGTTGTCGGTGATCGGAACGGTGGGGACGCGTATTGTGTGGATCTATGGATTTTTCCCACTGCACCGGTCTTTGCGGTTTTTGTTTATTTCCTATCCGGCGTCCTGGCTTCTCACAATTCTGATGCAGGTTTTGTGCTTTTATTTTGTGCGGAAGAAGGTATATCGCAGTATGAAAGCGGAGGCCTAGCCGTAGGAAAATCCGTGTGGGGATATACAATAAAACAAATATCCACTACCTAACCCTGAAATTCAAAGATATTTTTTGAAACAGAAATTAATTTTTTGTAGGAGAGTGTTCAAAAAAGGAGGTCATATATATGCCATGTACAACAATACTTGTAGGAAAACATGCATCCTACGATGATTCAACCATGATTGCAAGAAATGATGATTCCGGGGCAGGACATTTTACACCGAAAAAGTTTATAGTAGTTTCACCTGATGAGCAGCCGGCAGAATATGAATCGGTGCTTTCTCATGTGAAAATCAAACTGCCGGAGAATCCCCTGCGTTACACGGCAATGCCAAATGCTGTGGAGGGCAAAGGAATCTGGGCTGCCAGCGGCGTCAATGAGGCCCATGTGGCCATGACGGCAACGGAGACCATCACCTCCAATCCCCGGGTGCTGGGGGCGGATCCTCTGGTGGTGTATCAGCCGGCAGAGGATGGAAAAGAAGAGATCCCAGGAGGCATCGGGGAGGAGGATATCGTCTGTCTGGTGCTTCCCTATATCCACAGTGCGAGAGAAGGGGTGCAGCGGCTGGGGAGCCTTCTGGAAACCTATGGAACCTATGAGATGAACGGCATTGCTTTTCAGGACAAAGACGAGATCTGGTGGCTGGAGACCATCGGCGGTCATCACTGGATTGCAAGGAGGGTTCCTGATGACAGCTATGTGGTGATGCCGAACCAGCTGGGATTGGATCAGTTTGATCTGGTGGATGCACTTTCCCAGCAGAAGGAGTTTATGTGCTCCTCCGATATGTGGGAGTTTATTGAGAAGAATCATCTGGATCTGTCTTTCAATGGGAAGCTGAATCCCAGAGACGCCTTCGGCAGCCACGATGATGCCGATCATGTATATAATACTCCCCGGGCATGGTTTATGCTGCGTTGCCTGAACCCGCACACAAAGGCCTGGGAGGGACCAAATGCGGAATACACACCGGCCTCCGATGATCTTCCATGGTGCATGGTGCCGGAGAAAAAGATCACGGTGGAGGACGTAAAATATGTGCTTTCCTCCCATTTTCAGGGAACGCCCTACGATCCCTATGCAGCCTATGGGCCGGAGGATATGCGGGGAGCTTTCCGTTCCATCGGCGTGAACCGCAATGATTTTATGGCAGTGATTCAGATGCGGCCGGATATGGAGGAGGATTGCGGAATTCTGGAGTGGGTGGCTTTTGCCTCCAATGCCTTCAACGTACTGGTGCCTTTTTATGCGGAAGTGTCAGACACACCGGAATATCTGTCGAACACCACCGCAGAGGTTTCCACGGATAATTTCTACTGGTGCAGCAGGCTCATTGCAGCCATGGCGGATGCTTCTTACAAGAAATCCATTTTCCATATCGAGCGCTATGAGGAGCATGTGATGTCCAAGGGACATGAACTCATCAACCGCTATGATGAGCTTATGAGGAAGGAATCGGATGCGGTAAAACGCATGGAACTTAAGCTTGAGGCCAACAATGCTATTGCGGATATGCTGAAAAAGGAGGCTGCGTCAACGCTGGATCAAGTATTGTTTGAGCTGAGCAGCCAGATGAAAAACTGTTATTCCAGATCGGACGCATAGATTGGAGAATAAAATGCATAAAGAACGGTTTATTGAAAATATCACAGAGCAGATCAAGGAGGCCCAGTTAAAGCTGGGCTTCGTCAGCGAAGTGATACGGTTGTATTTCCCGGTGCCATCCCTCTGTGCGCTTTTGCAGGAAGAGAAGATGAGTGGGAAAAAACTGATGGAAGAATTAATAAAGGATGAAAGCTTTTCCCAAACGCCTCTTGGTGCGATAACCTTTACTCTCTGTAAGGGAGACCGGCTAGAGGTGTGTATTCCACCGCAAGGGGCTGTCTATGTACATGAACAGATCCAGGATCCGCCATTTCTTTCCCATATTATAGCAATGTTTCAGGATAACCATCATTTGACCATAGAAGAAATTTGCAGGGCTTTTGCGCAGTTTAACGAAAACTATGTCTGTGAAGAAATGCAGCCTGGGACGGATTTTGATTATGTACTTTATTTCCCGGAGGGGAAGCCGGATGCATGGTATTACTGTATCCATATGGAGATGGGGCATACGATTTACCATCGGTTTACGGAGGAGGATTATAAGCTGCTGATTCAGAACTGAGTGGAGATGTTTTTGCCGGACATATAGATTTGGTTGTAAAACTTTCTACATGGATTTTCCATAGACGGATATAAAACGGATATTTTTAGAATACTACCTTAACTTTTCTTCAAGACCGTAACTAAATAAGAAAAAATATAGAAAAGTGCCGAGAAATCGGCACTTTTTTGCTTGCAGTATTGGTGTTTTTGTGATACAAATTAGTTATGTACATGACTAAATGCGAGGTGAAAAAATGATTAGAAAAGATGTTCTTGTAAAACGTCCGGAGGGGACGAAAATATATCGTCAAAGGAACTGTGAGTATGTTTATCATGTGACTGGAAGTGAGTATAAAAAAGATAAGCGGTATGTTGTGGAAAAAAGAGTCTGCATTGGAAAAATGGTGGATGACGAAAATATGAATCCGAATGACAGCTTCTATCAATACTATGAAATAGTTGGTGGAAATGATGAAGAAGCACCTGCTTTTTCTGATGCACTTCAGGTGGGGGCTTCCACGCTCATCTTTAAGGTTATGGAGGAATTAAAGATAAGCGAACTGCTTGAAAGTATTCATGGAGAAATAGATGCCAACCTCATAAAGGATCTGGTCAGCTATATGATAATCAGGCAAACAAGTACGATGCAACATTATTCAGATTTTGTGTGGGGACATCTTGTAAACTCGGAAAAGAAATGGGACGATACAAAAATATCGGATTTTTTTAAGAATGCGGAGGATTATGCACAGACAGAACTGTTTGTATCAAAGTGGAATGAAATACAGCCGGAGCATTCAGAGATATACATCAGTTATGACAGTACAAATATGAACACAAAAGCAGATGGTGTTGATATGGCAGAGTATGGACACGCAAAGGAGGACAGTGATATTCCACAGGTGAACATCAGTTATGCTGTGAATCATAAAGATGCAACACCGCTGTTTTATGAAATGTATCCGGGAAGTATTATAGATAATACCCAGTGTACACATATGGTAGACAGAGCGAAAGAATACGGATACAAAAATGTGGGACTGATACTGGACAGAGGGTATATTAGTATAAAGAATATCCGGTATTTTGATGCAAAAGGTTACGATTTTTTGATGATGATAAAGAATAACAGTATATTAGTGAGGGATATGTTGAAGGAAGCAAAACTTCCTTTACTTACAAAGGCGAAGTACTATCTGCCGGAGCATGATGTTTATGGTCTGACAAAACAGGGGACAATAGGGGATGACATAACAGCCAGATATTTTCATATTTACTATGACAATGTCCGGGCAAGCCAGGAAAAGAATGAGTATTTGAAGCAGCTGGTAAAGAAGGAAGAGCATCTTCAAAAAAAGGTGAATGAAAAAATCAGACGGAAAGAAGATATGGTGGCATATAAAAAGCTGTTTAAACTAAAATATGACAATAACGGATATCTGGAATCATACAGTAGAAACGAGAATGAGATACAGAAAGAGATCGATAAACTTGGGTTCTTTGTGATTGTAACATCGAAAGAAATGAGTGCATCAGAGGCACTTGATATTTACAGAAAAAGGGACAGCGTGGAAAAGATATTTAGGATGCTTAAGACAGGATTAGAGTATGATACATTCAGGGTACATAGTCAGGATTCCTTGGAAAGCAAGACTTATGTGATGTTTATAGCAAGCATAGTCCGTAATTATATCTTTCAGGGATTAAAGAAAGTAAGTGAAAAAGAAAAGGACAGAAAGAATTATACGGTTCCGGCTGCAATAAGTGAACTTGAAAAAATAACAATTGTAAAAAACAGCAAAGATGTGTATATCAGAAGATATGGATTGACC
>ONEJ01000030.1 GCA_900316805.1 uncultured Lachnospiraceae bacterium | reverse complement strand
TTTTATTATATTTTTCGGTATTGTCTTTGTCAATTATGTTTCACCAAACACCGAATGGATTGTTATTTCGGATCCAAGACCTCATGAGAAAAAATCATCTCTACCGCCCAAAATGCTTTTTCCAAGGCAAAGTCCTCATATAATAATGGGCGGCAGGAATCTTATTTCATTCCTGTCGCCCACGAAAATCCAAATTGACTGAATATATGCAGTAACAAAATATGCTATCAAAATCATCACAACATATCATCACAACATATCGCTGCATAACTTGGTATCACTGCCACAAAATCTATCCACATCCATCAATACCCATATATATCATAAATCTCGTCGGTATACACCCCCGGCTCCTTGTAAACGATCAGTGGCTTCTCCACCGTCATCCGGGATTTCCCACCCCGAAGGCCCTCCAGCAGCACCATGTTAGGCTCCTTGTCCACAAAGGGATAGACGAGGCGCATGCGCTTGGGCTCGATGCGGTACTCCACCATTTTGCTGAGGATTTCTGCCAGGCGGAAGGGTCTGTGCACCATATAAAAGCGGCCTCCCGGTCTCAAGATCTTCGCACTCTCCCGCAGGACATCCTCCAGTGTGCAGAGAACTTCATGGCGGGCGATGGTTTTGGCATCCTCGTCATTCTTGAGACCGTGCTGTCCAATCATATAGGGGGGGTTTGTAGTGATCACATCAAAAGAGGATGCTCCGAAACGCGCCGAAGCATCCTTAATATCTCCGGTTACAATGTCAATCCGTTCGGTCAGGTCATTTAAGGCCACACTGCGTGCCGCCATATCTGCACTCTCCGGCTGGATTTCCAGTCCGGTAAAGTGCTCCCCTTTTGTCTTTGCCTCCAGCAGAATCGGAATGATTCCGGTACCGGTGCCAAGATCCAGGGCCTTCTCCCCCGGTTTTACCTTTGCAAAACCGGACAGGAGCACGGCATCCATACCGAAACAAAAGCGCCCCTTGTCCTGGATAATCTTGTAACCATTTCTATGAAGTTCGTCCAGCCTTTCACTGCTGTGAATTGTCACTTGCATCCTGATGATTTTTCCTATCGTAGTTGTTGTAGTTGCGACGCCCCCGGCTTCCCCGGTAGTCTCGGCTGCGGTCACCGTTTCTGTAATTACGGTTGTCGCGTCCTTCGCGGCTCTCATCATTTCCACGGCTGTCCTTAGCCTCTCGGTTCTCGCGGTTCTCACGGCTGCCTCGGTTATCCCAGCCTTCGCGATTTTCCCGATTGCCACCATTGTCCCCGGCCTCACGATTATCACGGCGGCCCCGGCCTTCGCGATTCTCCCGGTTTTCGCGATTGCCACGGCGCTGACGCCCTCTGTCCCGATTATAATCCCGGCGGTCCTCCCGACCGTTTTCCCGGGGATTCTCCCGCTCTGTATTTCCGGCATCAGAGTTTACGGTCTCCGAAGGCTTCTCAGTCTCTGGCCTAATTTCCATATTCTCACTGCTATCCTCCAGACCCTCCAGTTCCTTGATTTCCTCCTCGGTCAGCTTCACACTTTTGCGTCGTCTCGGAGTAAAGGTCAGGTCATCCACGGAGTACTCCTGCAATTCCTTTTCTTCACCATTATCTACAACCACCTTCACCAGCTGGCGGAGAACATTGATTCCCATTACCTCACCGCGCATGCCGCTTGGTGTTGTAACCGTGTCTCCCACGGAAGGCAAACGCCCATTCAGATATTCGTAGGTTTCCTCCTCGTTCTTGAGACAGCACATAAGTCTGCCGCACACACCGGAAATCTTGGTGGGATTCAGGGACAGATTCTGCTCCTTTGCCATCTTGATGGAAACCGGTATAAAATCCGATAAATATGACTTACAGCAAAGCTCCCGGCCACAGATACCAATGCCTCCCAGCATTTTCGTCTCATCACGCACACCGATCTGGCGAAGTTCGATTCTGGTACGGAACACCGAAGCCAGATCCTTCACCAGCTCACGGAAATCGATGCGGCCATCTGCCGTAAAGTAAAATAAAAGTTTGTTATTGTCAAAGGTGTACTCTGCCGCAACCAATTTCATTTCCAGCCCATGATTTGCAATTTTCTCCTTACAAATGGCATAGGCCTCCTTTTCCTTCTGGCGGTTGTTCTCTACGGTCTTCTCATCCTCCTCCGTTGCAATCCTAAGCACAGGCTTCAATGGCTGGGGTACCGAGCTGTCATCCACTTCTCTTGTGGGAATCAGCACCGTTCCCATCTCCACGCCCCGGGTCGTTTCCACGATCACATGCATACCGGCCTCAAGTTCATAATCCAGCGGGTCAAAGGAGTAGATCTTTCCTGCCTGCTGAAAACGTATTCCTACTATTTTTGTCATGTTAGTTCTCCTTAATTGTCAAAAGCAAAAGCTCGATCACAAGATCAAAATTCACATTAGCCGAAATCCGCACCTTGGCGGTCTCCAGCGCCTTCAATATGGTTTCAATCCCCTGATAAGATCTCTTTTCTGCCTGTTTTTTTATGTCATAAACCTCATCTTTAAAGATAAGGCCGTTTGCATCACCCGTTGCCTTAAAATATAGCACATCCCGGAACCAGATCATCATCAGATCAAAATAATCGTTAACAGTCAGCTTATATTCTGCAATCTGCTTCACCGCAGCTGTCATCTCATAAAGATCAATGTCCGAAAGCCGTTTCATCAGCTGCAGCACAGATTCCTTAAGATCCGCAAAATCCGAGGATGAAGCAAGCTTCACCGCTTTTCCCACATTTCCCTGGGAAAAGGCGGCACAGATATCCGCCTGATAATCCGGAATCTGATAGTTTTTCATCAGATAGCTGCGGATCACATCCTCCTTGACCGCCTTCAGATTCAGGGTAATACATCGTGAAAGGATCGTGGGCAGAAAACTGTCCGCATTGGTAGTTAAAAGCAAGATCACCCCATAAGCCGGCGGTTCCTCGATGGTTTTCAGCAGTGCATTCTGGGCCTGCTGGTTCATCTTCTGGGCTTCATCAACAATATAGACCTTATAGCGGCTGCTATAGGGCTTAATGCCAATATCATTATTGATCTGCGCCCGAATATCATCCACGCCGATGGTGTTGGGCTTCTCATGGGACACATAAATAATGTCCGGCTGATTATGGTCCATGGCCTGTTTACAGGAGCGGCAGGCCAGGCAGGGCCGTTCTCCCTCTCCCTCACACTGCAGCACCATGGCAAACGCCTCCGCCAGCATCATCTTGCCGGAATCCTCCGGACCGTTCAGAATGTAGGCGTGGGATATTTTGTCGAGGGTAATTGCGTTGCGCAAATGCTGTATGATCTGTTCATGTCCAATAATGTCGTTAAAACCTGCCATAATTCTCCCCCTCTCACTTCCATTTTGCATTAAGTTAATATGTCCAGCAGAAGACCTTTAATCTCCCCAATTTTATCCAGAATGGAGATATGGTCTTTCTCATCCTCCACCAGCTCACCGGCCAGTTCATCCAGATTCTTATCGATGAGCCGGATGATTCCGTACACCCGGTGCCGACCTCTGCGATCCAGGAAATTCTCTCTGGAAAATTTGTGGGAACGGTACACCACCTCATTGAGGAAATCTTTAATCAGTCCCCGGTATTTCTTCATATCCCGAATATCCATATGCTGGGCGATCCGGTTGCCCTGGGCGGTAATATCCTTCAGCAGCGCGTCCACCTTCGCCTGCAGGTCTGCGTCCGTAATGGCACTGGCCAGAGTAAACTTGAAGGAGCCGTCTCCCTCCACCGTCTTCGCCGCCTCCGGCACCTGATTGACTTCTGTAATGTTGTTGATTTTCATATCCATAGGAAAACCTCTCTATCAACCGGACTCTGTCAATTCATACCTT
>ONEJ01000009.1 GCA_900316805.1 uncultured Lachnospiraceae bacterium | reverse complement strand
GCGGGGGCTACGGCTAGAAAATCCAACGAAGCAGATGGAAATTCAGACAAGTCATATGGCCAGATATTTATTATTCGGTGTACTAGTACACTGAATACTAAGTAATTGCTACATTGAGCTAGAATGCTGTTTCGTGAGTGCATATCATAAAACAAATGTGTGTACAAGAATCGTCACTTTGAAATTATATCATGTAACCCTGAAATTATCAAACAATTCATTTTTCTCGTTACAGTTCACATACCTGTGAACTGTAACATGTGAACAGAAACTTTTTCTCTATTTTACGATCATGAGAGAATAGTAACCGGTATGATCCGGAATTTCGTCAATGCCCCGAAAAATCTTTTCCCCTGCCATTCCGCAGTTTTCCACAAGAATGACCGAGCGCCCGCTCTCCCTAAGGACTTCCTTCAACTGTTGTAATTTACTTCCGCACTTCATCAGGACATAGGTACCCGGCTGGTCAAATGCAAGCTCTGCCCCATGAACAGCCGGCAGAATATGTAATGGTTCATTCCACTTTGCCAGAGGAAGATTTACCCGTGCCGCAGCGGCGCAGAAGGACGGAATACCGCTGACCAGTTCTGTTGTATATCCTCTCTTTGCAAGAATCTCCTGTATATAATAAAAGGTGGAATAGATCGCAGGGTCTCCTAATGTAAGAAACACGATATTTTCCCCCTGCTGCAGATAAGGCTCCATCTGATCCGCAGCTTTTTCATGATTTTCCCGCATTTTTTCCCGGTCCATCACCATAGGCATGGCAACCGGAAGAAGTGTTTTTTCCGCCAGCTCCGGCACCGCCTGGGAGGCAATCCGGTAGGCGGTTGTTTCCGTGGGCATGGTTCCCGGACAAGCAATGATCTCATTTTCCTGTATGAGCCGTACCGCTTTCAAAGTCATTAACTCCGGATCTCCCGGTCCTACTCCTACGCCATATAATATTCCAGACATTGATACATTTTCTCCTCTTTACATCATAGTTCGAATGGTTTCAACCAGAGTGATGTCCGCAGGCAGCCATGCCACATCCCCCAGCTGGTCTTTGGTCAGCCACCGGGCGGCTTCGTGCTCCTTCAGCACCAGATCTCCACGTTCAATACTGCCCCAGTACACCTTCATGGAAAGGTGAAAATCGGGGTAATCATACTCGACGGTGTCAATCAGATCCCCCACCGCAATCTTTGTGTCCAGTTCTTCCATAATTTCGCGTTTTAATGCCTCCTCGGGCGTTTCCCCTGGTTCTATTTTTCCGCCGGGGAATTCCCAGCCATCCTTAAATGCGCCGTAGCCCCGCTGGGTTGCAAAGATCATCGGTTCTCCCTGATCATTTACTGCTTTCATAACAGCTGCCACTACTTTAACTGTTTTCATCTCTTGTTTCTCCACCTTCGATTTTTTTCTCCGACTGTAATTATTCTAGGACGCATCAAATATTGCGCCCCCGCATATGAGCAAAATCCTTTATTTCAAACGAATCTTCCGGACCGTATCCCTGACTTTAAGTACAAAGGCGGGCGAAACGGAAAGCTCGTCAATTCCCATTCTGAGGAATGTCTCCGTAAGGGCAGTGTCTGCCGCCAGCTCCCCGCAGATTCCGATCCAGGCTCCGTTTTTGTGGGCATTTTCCACTGCCATTTCAATCAGCCGCAGAATCGCCTCGTGATGGGTATCCACAAAATTTTCGATATCGGGATTCTGCCTGTCGCAGGCAAGGGTGTACTGGGTCAGGTCATTGGTACCTACGCTGAAAAAATCCACCAGCGGTGCAAGCCTGTCACTGATAATGGCCGCCGCAGGGGTTTCAATCATGATTCCAAGCTCCACATGTTCCGAAAATTCTATGCCCTCATTTGTCAGCTCATTTCTGACCTCTTCACAGATTTCAAGAATTTCCTCAACCTCATTTACACTTGTAATCATAGGAAACATAATGCCTAATTCCCCGAAAGCAGAGGCTCTGTAAAGCGCCCGCAGCTGGGTTTTAAATATATCCGGCCGGGTGAGACAAATCCGGATGGCGCGCATTCCCAATGCAGGATTTTCCTCTTTTTTTAGCCCAAAATAATCTGCCTGTTTGTCTGCCCCTATATCCAGTGTGCGGACGATCACCTTTTTTCCGGACATACTCTCAAGAACTTTTTTGTAGGCAAAAAACTGCTGCTCTTCTGTGGGGAAATCGCTGTTCTGCAGATAGAGAAATTCGCTTCTGAACAGACCGATGCCCCCTGCATCGTTTGCCAGCACTGCACCGATGTTTTCCACTCCACCGATATTGGCATAAATGTTGATTTTGGTGCCGTCAAGAGTCACGTTTTCTTTGCCCTTCAGATTCTGGAGAAGCTTTTTGCGCTCTTCGTCCTCCTTTTGCTTTTGCGAATATTTCTGTAGAGTCTCCGCATCGGGATCCACATAGATTTCTCCCGTAAATCCATCCACCACGGCATTCTGCCCATCGGCAATTTCGGATAAAAAACCATCCCCCACGCCGATCACCGCCGGAATATTCATATTTCTCGCAAGAATCGCCGTATGGGAATTGGAGGAGCCGTATGCAGTGACAAAAGCAAGCACCTTGTCCTTGTCAAGGGAAACTGTCTCGCTTGGCGCCAGGTCATCTGCACAGATAATCATTTTGTCAGCGAATTGATTTTTCTGTTCTTTTTTACCCATCAGATTGGCAATGATTCTGTTGGAAATATCCTTTACATCTGCGCTTCTTGCCTGCATATAAGCATCCTCCATGGAGGCGAACATTTCCGCAAAATTATCGGCGGTCACCGCAACGGCATACTCTGCGTTGACCTTTTGGGTATCGATGATATGCTCAATAGACTCATTGTAATCTTCATCGTCCAGCATCATCATGTGGATTTCAAAAATCTGGGCGTTGGCTTCCCCCACTTCCTTCAGGGCCTTTTCGTAAAGCTCCTGTATCTGCTCTCCCGCCTGGGCTTTGGCGTCTTCCACACGTTTCTTTTCCGAATCGGTGTCCTCCCGGTGCACCCGCTCTACCGACAGGTCTGCCTTTCTGAAAAGGGAGATCCTGCCGATGGCAACTGCCCCGTAAACTCCCTTGCCCGCATATTTTTCCATCTTGTCACCTCGCTTTCGACCATTTTTTATTCGTTCTTAACTGCAAATGCATTTACAAAATCGCCCGTTTCGCACGCTCTTTGGTTTTATATGGGAAGATGTAACTATTCAGCCCCCTCCCCATACATTCGCAAAAAACGCATGGTAAGTCTTAAAAATCACAGATTTTCTTCGAAAAATTCCTTCATGATGTTGAAAGATTTCTCTTCATCACCACCGTCAATGGTAATCGTGATGGTATCGCCCTGCTTTATGCCAAGCCCCATAAGCATCATCAGCTTCGATGCTCCAACGGTTTTTTCTCCCTTGGTAATTGTAATCTCGCTGTCAAGATCCTTTGCGGTTTTTGCCAGAACCCCGGCAGGTCTTGCGTGAATTCCAAGCTCGTCCGTGATGGTATAATCAAATGTTTTCATAGTAAAATCCTTCCTGTCATCAAATTTATTATAATCATGCTTGTGTCAAAAGTCCATTTCCCCTTAAAACAGTTTCATTAATAACTCCCCTGCCGAAACTTCTCCGTTTCTTACGGAGTTTATGCTGCTGTAATCCTCTGTATTGCAGATGATAAACGGTGTCGTTGTCTGATATCCCTCGCTTCTGATTCCTTCAAGGTCAAAGGAAATCAGCAGATCCCCTTTGTGAATCTTTTGTCCATCGGAAACGTGGGCCTCAAAATATTTTCCTCCCAGCTTGACTGTATCAATGCCGATATGCAGAAGAATCTCACAGCCCTCATCGGATACCAGATTGATGGCGTGTTTCGTATCAAAGACCATTTCCACCCTTCCGTCACAGGGTGCATACAGCCGGCCATCCTTTGGCTCGATGGCTGCGCCGTCCCCAAGAATTTTCCGGGAAAAGGCTTCGTCTTCCACTTCCTCAAGGGGTATTACTGTTCCGTTCATGTGGGCACAAAGTTCAATGCTTACGGGTTCTGTGTGCTTATCCTGCTGATCCTTCTGATGTTCTTCCTGCGGCTTTTCATCCCTTGTTCTTAGAATTTCCTCGAGCCTGTCCGCATCGCCAGACTCCATAAAGTCCTCAAGATTTGACTTAATCACCGATACCTGAGGTCCGTAAATCACCTGCACCCCATTGCCCTTGTGAATCACGCCGGATGCACCGCTCTGCTTTAAGAGATTGTCAGAAACCAGGTCTGAATCCAAAACCGTAACCCGAAGCCTTGTGGCACAACAGTCAAGATCCGAAAGGTTTTCCTTACCCCCAAGGCCTTTCAAAATCAGTGCACTTACCATATCACCGCTGCCGGAAACATCGTCATTCTTCTCATGTTTTTTTCTTGCCTCCAGATCCTTTCTCGTGTATAGCTTTGTCTCCTCCTCTTCTCCTCTGCCGGGGGTTTTGAAGTCAAATTTTCGGATCATAGAATAAAATACAAAATAATAAATTACGGCGTAAAAAAGCCCCACAAGTATGATCCCTACCCAGTTTGTCTTGCTATTGCCCTGCAAAATACCAAAAAGTGTCAGGTCGATAGCGCCTCCGGAAAAGGTCATTCCTACCGTGACATTCAGCAGGTGCATGAGCATATAGGACAGTCCCGCCAGCAGGCAGTGAACCGCATACATTGCCGGTGCCACAAAAAGGAAAGTAAATTCAAGAGGCTCCGTAATTCCCGTAATCATGGAAGTCAGTGCCGCGGAAAGAAGAAGACCGCCCACCTGCTTCTTTTTTTCAGGGCGCGCTGCCTTGTACATCGCATAGGCCGCTGCCGGAAGTCCGAAAATCATAAAGGGAAATTTTCCCGTCATAAATCTCGTGGCCGAGGCAGAAAAATGCTCTATATCGCCCGATGCCAATTCTGCAAAGAAAATATTCTGTGCCCCGGAAACCACATTTCCGTCAATGAGCATGGTGCCGCCGAGGTCTGTCTGCCAGAAGGGCATATAGAAAACATGGTGCAGACCAAAGGGAATCAGCGCCCGCTCAATCAGTCCATACAAAAAGGTTCCCACATATCCCGATCCGAGAACCAGATTTCCCAGATAAGAAATTCCGCTCTGCACCACAGGCCATATGAAAAACATGGCAATTCCCACCATCAGGTAAACCACTGCAGTGACAATGGGCACGAATCTTGTGCCACCGAAGAAAGACAGCACCTGGGGAAGCTCAATTTTATAATACCTGTTGTGAAGGGCGGCAACGCCGAGACCTACAATAATTCCGCCAAAAACGCCCATCTGCAGGGTGGTGATTCCAAGCACCCGGGTCGTGGAGTTTGCTGCCATTGCCGAAACACCGCCTTTGATTTCGATTAAAGCACTGATGGCAGTATTCATGATCAGATAGCCCACGGCACCGGAAAGAGCCGCCACCGCCTTTTCCTTTTTCGCCATACCAATGGCAACACCCATGGCAAAAAGCAGGGCCAGATTGTCAAACACCACACTTCCGGCTGCTTTCATGATGGTCAGAACCCCGTAAAGAATTCCTCCCTGCCGGATGATGCCAGCAAGATGATATGCTTCCAGGGTCGTCTGGTTCGTAAAGGAACTGCCGATGCCCAGGAGAAGTCCTGCGATTGGAAGCATTGCGATGGGGAGCATAAAGGATCTTCCCACCCTCTGCAATACCCCGAAGATTTTATCCTTCATAATAAATAAATCCCTCCATGTAATTTGTGGAACTGTGACTTTCCATCACATTATTTATTCCACAATTTCATGGACAAGATTCATATATTCTTTAGAAATTTTCTCAGGTCCGGAAGCTTTTTCTTCTTTTCCGAGTTATAGGCCCGGTTTCTTTTCCGCTGTCCGGTAATCCCCACGCTTTACTTTGATCTACAATCAGATCCAATACTTTTTCAAGATAACGAGCCTGATTTTCTGAACGACAAATACCTACATTACCATTCTCGATGCATAAAACCCGCTTTCGGTAAATATAAGTCCTTTTTTACAATTGCCGAAAACAGATATATCAAACAATGCTACTATTTCTTCGTTAACGGACGGCAATCTTAGTCCCTTAATTGCATTTTGTATCATTTCTTCTGTACAATTAAGCTTTTGAGCAAAGGCTTCCAGATTTCATTCCTCAAAATAAAGTTCGCAGGCATTATGTTCCGGGATAATATCCTTTTTCAGGAAAGCCTTCCAGATTTTCTCATCCTGGAGCACTAAACCTTCTGTTAAAATAGACTCTGCCTGTTCAATAATATGTTTCATCCTTTCATCACTTGTCAGTCGGTTAAGGTCTCTTTCCTCCAACCGCTTTGCATTTAACTTCTTGTCATCAAGAGCATAAATGTCACTAATTCCAAAATAATGAAATGGACACAACAAATTTTCCTGCATAGCCTGCTGCAGACGGATTTCATGGGCAATCTGATAATGAAACAGTTCGTAGACATTTTTCTCTTCCTCACCATCATCTCGCTTATCCGGTGTTGCCGTCATACCAAGAAACAGCTTCGGCTTGAAGTAGTTCATGACTTTTTGGTAGGTTTCTGCCGTGCTGTGGTGCGCTTCATCAGCGTATGTCAACATAGGTCTAAAGGTTTTTTCAGCCATCTTTTTTGTGGCTGAAATCCCCCTATCGATTCAATTTACCGCTCGTCCCGTAACAGAGCATACCAATCTGCATCACAGATTCCTTGATTATTTCTGTCAGAGCTTCTTAACCTGCCTTCGTATTTCATCCCGCATTTTTTCATCACCATACCGGAATGTGGATTGTTAGGATCATGTCGGCTTTCGATTCTATTGGCTTCCACTCTTTCAAAGAAGAACTCCATAACAGCCTTTAGTGCCTCTGACATGATACCTTGATGCCACCAGTTTCTCCCGATGCAATAACCGATATGTATCATTCCCACATCATCGTTCATTCCAACTGCAGAAATACTTCCTATCGGCTCGTCTCCATTGCTCTTTAGGATAATTGCCCACTGGTAATAGTTTTTCTGATCATACGATTTAATCCAATCTTCCAGAACCGCTTTACTAACAGCCACATTGGCATGTGGAGGCCACGTAAGAAATTTTGTCACTTCAAGATCCGAAGCCCAATTATTATACATAGCCTCTGCGTCTGTGGTAATAAATTGTCGCAGGATCAATCTACCTGTTTCCAGCCTTACTGTCCCACAATGCTTCAATGCCATATAATCCTTCCCGTACTATAAGCTATCCTCATTTCTTTTTCTTAGGAGCTGGAAGTTCGTCATACACTCCCTCCAACAGTTCCTTCAAAAACTCCTTATTCTCAACATTATCTACAAGGAGCATTTCCTTTGCTCCCTCGTACGGCAATTCCAATTCTGCTTCCGGCAGCATGTTTTTTGCAGCCTTCACAGGCTTGACCAGAAAACGATCATCGTAAACTCCACCAACAATCTTTCCTCTGTAATAGATGATGTACTCACCCATCATTGCCTTGTATGTTATATCGTCCAATTCTGAAAGCTGTTCAAGGACAAAGTCCAAATACTCTTTGCTTGATGCCATTCTCTGATTCTCCTATAACTCGCACACCATAATATATTCTTCGTCGTTTTCATCAACCGTCTTAAAGCCAACAGACTCATACATCTTCACTGCATAGTTGGCTTTCTGTACTGCCAGGGATGCCTTCTCATACCCCTGCCATTTCAGCAGTTCCAGCATCTTCACCATCAACTGCGAACCTATGCCCTGCCCCCGATACTCCTTATAAAGAGATATCGCAAATGACGGAGTCTCATCATCTACATGACCATAATCGTTCATGATACGTGTCCATACGGCACCGACCACTTTTCCGCCAAAATCAGCTACCAGACAGTTATCGCCCTTTCGGCTGCCAAAAACATCTGTATAAACTCTCAGCTCCGGCTTTTCAACTATATCCTTTTCAGGAGCCTCTGTTCCCTCCGGAATAAAGATTGCTTCATACAGGAACTCTTTCAGTAGCTCTGTCTCGCTCTTTCTCATGTTTCTGATAACATATTTATTCCGTTTATCACTCAGCATATGCGAAATATGTTCATTCTGAAGCTTCACTTTCATCTCCAGCATCTGCTTCCCGATCTTCTCAGGATCATATTCATTTCCTCTGCAGATCAGCTCCAGAATGTCAGGCGTCCAGATATAGCCATGTACCTTGTTGTACTGGTACTGCTGGAACTCCTCATATTCCTTGTCCTTCAGTTGCTTCATTCGGTCTTTTCCCTCTTCACATAGTGCAGCTCAATATCATATCCCAGAGCTTCCATCATCTGCACAAACGTATTATTCACAACTCCGTTCGGCTTCTTGATGACGCGGTTCACATAGGACTTGGTGGTATCAATCTGTTCTGCCACCGCCGCCTGTGTGGTTCCCTGCTCTATGCACTTTACTTTCACATCTATT